>NZ_JACSOG010000001.1:0-288985 GCF_014349195.1 Pseudoalteromonas sp. BZK2
TTGCGAGTTGCGAGTTGCGAGTTGCGAGTTGCGAGTTGCGAGTTGCGAGTTGCGAGTTGCGAGTTGCGAGTTGCGAGTTGCGAGTTGCGAGTTGCGAGTTAACAAGATAGTGAATTATCTGAAAGAGTAAAGTGAAAGCTTTACTCTTTTTTCTAGTTTAATAACTATGTAATTTACTTTTTGAATTAATTAGATTTATCAAAGAAACCTAAATTAATTTGAATATACAAGGTTTTATACTCGCTGTTAAATGCATCCTTGTGGTGTTGTTGGCCATATAGGCTGATCGTTATCGCTATACAAAACTCCAAAATTAATGTTTGTGAGGTTATTAAAATGAAATTGAAGTTCTAGCCATTCTTTTTCAAACGTTACAGATATAAACGAGCCATAATCATCAACAGAAGGTTCAGAGTCTAGTTCGGTCTTAATAATTGATAAAACTTCGGCCATAGGCTTACCTATAAGTTGATAACCAAACAAAGCTGCACTTTTATTGTAAACTTCGATCCAGCCAAGACGATTATCATTGTCAATTTCAAAAGTCAGCTCTATTAAAAGCTGGTTAAACTGCAATCGCTTATTTTCTGAATCGGTGAAAAATATTTTATCAGGTACACCTAACGCAGAAACAGCTTGCGTCTCTGTAAGACCAAATTGAATTGTGTCGATTCCATGCCCTAGTTTGATTTCCATTAATTGAATCCTTTTAAGCGAAAACAGGGTTTTATATGCAATTAGATATTCGGCTCAACATATCTAAGCCTTGGTTTTGGTTCAAAATAAACCAAGAAGTTATTATCGTCGTTCGCTAAATAGACTCTTAAAACCAACTCACTGCCCCACGCTTGAAAGGCAATTCTTGTAATTTCTTCTTTATAAATATGAAATACTAACTCCGTTCCGTAAAATAACTTTACACTCACTGAGTTATTCATAAATGGTGAATGAGTAAATATTAATTTTTCGTCGGTCTCATAAGTCTTAATGAATGAGAATAGCCCTTCATCATGATCATATTCGCAAGAATAACCAAATCCTTTTTCAAAAAACTCTACTTCATCAGGAAACTCGTATGTCAATTTTACACCTTGCTACAACTGTAATTAATGTACAGTAAAGAGTTTTTAATTACGGGTAATTCTCTAGCTTTCATTAGCAAACAACCTAGCGTCTTCAAGTTGCCCTTCTGTACAAACCCATCGCCAATGAATGTCTTCAATCTTATTGCCTAGTATTGATAACTCTTTTTTTAAGCGGCTTCTATCTCTGGTAAGCCAAAACCAACCACTTAAATTATATCTCACAAAAATAGTTATTTTCGTTTCTTTAAAACTCTCATGATTTAAAGAGTCGTTATATAAATCAACTATGTCTTTCTGAATATTTTTGTCCATAAGGAAGTCATTTGCTTCATCAATTTTATTCTCAAACAAATCTAAATACTTCCAATATTCGATATAAGCTTTAACTAAAATAAGCTTAAGATCACTACCTGTCGGGGCATTCCTAGAAGCTTTTCTTGCAAACTCAAGCATTTCTTCGTTATCACCGCCCCACTTTTCAGATAAAGCAATGATCATGTGCATGTGTGCAGCCCAGTTATAAGGATCTCTAGCTATTGCTTCCTCATAATATTCAAATTTAAGTTCATCGCTATCTGAGTACCATGTAGCTACCATAATCAAGTATGCCCATGGTGTAGGATCCTCTGGTGTTTTATCTGCACATTCTAATAATACTTGCCTAGTTTTATCCAATCGTCTGAAAAACTCTTTCCATTGAGCTTCTGATATTTCAGCTCCACGACCATAGCCCCTTGCAGACCAAGACCATTGTAGTAAACGAGCACCATAACAAAGTAGAGCATCCCCAGAGTCTGGATGAGAATTTGTCCACTTATCTAAAGCTTGAGGAAACATTATTCGAGACATACTTACAGAATAAAAATAACGCTCCTCATGGCTATCTAATGTTTCAAATAACTCTTTAAGGTCACTGTATTGTCCAGGTTTATCTAAAACGTTGTAAGCTTTTATACATCCGTAAGCACATTGTCTACGTTTATTATTCTTATGTTTTCGATGGAAATACATCAACATAGATAAAATTGATAAAGCACACAAAATCAAAAAAATCATTCAAAATCCAAATTTAATAAATAAAGTTCAATGTTGCTTGTTAGTCTTTAATGTCTTCCAACAAACGCTAAAATCCAATCATATTCTTCATCAATTGATGTTTCTTTATTAACGAACTCTGATATTTCAGCTTTCATTGCTTCAAATTCACTAATACCCTCTTTTATGTTTGATAAGTGAGTTGTATGAAAGAAGCAACCGTAAACCCCACTTGTTAAGGTGTATGGTGCATTAACACTATCTTTTTCTAAAGTTAGGCGAGCACCTTTTGAGTGCTCCTCGTCTTTAATTATTTCACCATTTTCAGAACCTATCGTTCCTATAGTTTCTCCGTTATCGATTTCACTCCACATATCATAACTTGTAGTTTAGAAAATCAGTTTCGGGTAATAACAATATCGCATTTATACCCACCCATTTCGCTTTCTAAATTATCACTATTATATAAAGTGTATTTACCGGGAACTGTGAAAAGAATCTCATTAAAACCATTAGCTTCTTATACATATTGGAATTGATGGGCAACATACAAAATAACAGCTGCGGTTAGCCAGCACAATAAAGCCAGTCCTAGGTTTTTAAAAGCCTCTTTTTTATGTGAAATCGCAATTGAATTGAAGAAGTTATTAGTTAGAAATAAAAACGGGAAACAACTAACGAGCAATGGATGAGAACAATTTTCTAATGATTTTCTAAATTCAGAGACTGAATTGACAGAAAAAATTACAAACCCAATAAGCAGTGGGATTACTAAAATTGCAAGTACAAATTTTTCCATGTCCTAATATTTTCCTTACGAATAACCCTGAAGCAATTTTATAATTGAAGAAAATTTACAGTTATAGACTAAAAATAATGTGGCACGAGACATAGCATACCGCATTCGTCCTTCTAATATTAACTTGCTAACTTGCTTTTAATTACCTCTAAAGAATACAGATTGTAAGAAGCTTAAAAGATCAGTTTGATTAGAATAATAGTCAGCAATCTCACCCCAAACTTCGAAGTTACTTAAGTTGAACCCGTCTTCTATATCATTATAATAAAGACATCGCTTACCAATTATTGCGACAACCCAAAAGCCATTGCCCTCTTCACCAAATGGATACTGAGTCCATTTTTCAAGCTCGTTTAGTTTAATTTGGTTCCACAGGTTTCTTTCTACAAAAGACATGTTGAACTCAGCAATTTCTATAATGCCTTCTAAATGAGGTTTTGTGATAGGTTTCCAGTTACTCATAATGCTTCTATATTTGGCGATTTAATTCATCTATAATCAATCACATAATCTTCTGATATTTAGTATTAACGAACTCAAGAAAGAGACCCTCAATATGTGTTTGCCGAAAATATTTTAACGGCTAACAGATATATCAAAGATAAACAGGTTTTTAAAATAACAAAAGAAAAATTAGCTACTTAAAGCAGCAAAAAAGAATCGTTATGCTTACTTTATCCAAGCATGTTGATATGTGTTAAGTGTCGATTATTACGAAACCTTCGGCCCAATAATCTTTACCAAGTGGGTAACACGATATATAGAAACCACTTTCGTCACAAGCAGCGGGATTAATATTTGGAAAATCACTAAACCCAGGTTGCTCTTTTAGCCTTCCAACAGCAGCAATGGCCTCTTGCTCAGAAGCATAAATTCCGATTGTCTTTACACAATCATTGTTTTCAGAAATTATGTGTAAATGCTCGAGCAGGTATACTTTATCCATAGACAACTAACATTTAAATAGTGCGTTCATCGCGCATACTTTGCAGACTTAACGCCAATTATCTGGTTTCTATATTTTTAACAAATTACCTAAATAATTACTACCACGAGGTTTTTTAAGACATCAAAGTCAAATTAAAAAGAGTAATCTGATCCCAACGTTCATATTAATTGATATATCTGAAAAGAACAGTTTAGCAATTGATTAAACATGATGCTTAGCCAATCTCAATGACCACTTTTTGCTCGGACCATACGACTGTAATTTTTCGTGAAGATTAAGTGTCAGCTCATGTATAAAATAAACGCAGTGTTATTTTTCTAAGTGGAGCTATTTGTTAAGCTGATTTATCCTTATTTTCTGTCATCAAGTTTTTCTAATGAAAATTTATTTAGCTTTCTGACAGTTGAAGCTTGTATTCCATTATTGATAATTTTTTTAATTCCAGTCCCATCTTTATTAATTTGATAAATATCTGAAAAACCATCACTGTTATCAGATGAGAAGATCAGTTTATTGCCATCATTTGACCAGTCAGGGTCCCAATCATCAACATGATTAAACGTCATACGCTTTTCGTTTGAACCATCAATATCCATTGTATAAATTTCTCTGTTTCCATCTCGGTCAGAGACAAACACAACATGGTTACCATCAGGTGAAACCTTTGGTGACCAATTATTGGTATCATTATTTGTAATCTGTATAAGATTCGTACCATCTGTATTAGCAATAAATATTTGGCTAGGATCTTTTTTCGAATGAAATAATACTCTGCCGTCTTTCAAAAAATGCGGTGCTCTCCCTTTTAAACCTTGTATTCGATGTTGTTCAGTTCCATCATGGTTCATTAACCATATTTCTTCTTGCCAGCCTTTTTCTGGATCATCATACTCTCTTGCAAAAACAATCTTTTTTCCATCAGCCGACCACGCAGGAGCGCTATCCCAGACATACTTTTTGCGCGTTAACCGTCGCATATTTGTGCCGTCTATATTAACCGTATGAATTGACCATGTTTTTCGGTTGTCGTATTTTCCATAAAATGCAAGCTGCTCTCCGTCAGGTGATACTGAAGGGTAACCATCACTTTTCGTAAAGTCTGTCACTTTAATTCGTGAAGTCCCTGTTTCATCACTTAAATAAATTTCTCTGCCTTTGGATTCTTTCGCTGAATATACAATCGTATAGTCAGAAGAGATTAATTTGGCATTATCTTCACAGCCAAGAATTACGAACAATATAGAAATTAGAAAAATGTATCTCATACCAGGGCCTTGAAACAATTAGGTTAAACATAGGACAGCTACAGAAGAGAGCGATGCTGGCTCCTTTTGTTATATTTGATAGCCATGAACTATAACCCCGTTTTTAGTTTTTGTTATTGGGAATTTACCAACTTTTTGAAGCTCATTTAGAAATGGATCGATATTAAGAGACTTTTGAGTTAATGGCGAATTTTGGTATGTGCGATAGTGATAAATGTATGGGATAAATATTGATTCGATGTGTTTATACTCTAATGGCCCGCCAACACCAACGACGGGGCTATCAATAGCATTTTCCAATACCTGCTGTGCTAAAGGAGCATGGCCATAAAGTACATAATTTGTATCAGTGAAATGATACTCAATCCCGGAAAAGTCTGAGCCATGTTCAGCCATCACAACAAAGAACTTTTGCCATTTATTGTTCGACATTAGAGCTGAAGAGTATTTTTTCCTTATAGCTTGGTCTTTGTGTGCGTCCATACGTTTTCTCTAAAAAATAACAATTTATAACGCGAAAATCGCGTATATATCTTATTCTACCCGTTCATTTTCTGAACACACTAGTTTTAACAAACTCGTTAGCTTATTGCCAACATTAATTGAAATCAGTATCCCTCACTTTATCCAAATGAATCTTCGTAAAGTTTTCACGTTCAAAAATATAAGGGAGAGGTAAAACAGCACAAACAAAAAGAGCACTGTATTTAGCGCGAAATAAATCACGCATACAATGCTCTTTAGAAACTATTTTAAAATAAAGAAGGTTATTATTTTAGTGAGTCGTTAATGTCTTTTAGTGTTGCAACTGGGTCTTCCGATTGTGTGATTGGGCGGCCTACAACTAAATAGTCGCTGCCATCTTCAACGGCTTGTTTTGGTGTCATGATGCGTTTTTGGTCGCCTGCATCGATGCCTGCTGGGCGAATACCCGGAGTAACCAGTTTAAAGTCTGCGCCAAGTTCTGCTTTTAGTTTTTTCGCTTCTTGTGCTGAACACACTACCCCGTCAAGGCCTGATTCTTTGGCAAGGTTTGCTAAGTAAATTACTTGCTCTTCTGGTGTTTTATCTACACCTAAACGAGTAAGCTCTGCGGCATCCATACTGGTTAGTACAGTTACTGCAATCAGTAATGGTGCGTCATCACCAAACTTCTCTAAAGCTTGTTTTGCTTTAGTCATCATTTCAACGCCACCTGAAGCATGCACGTTAACCATCCATACACCCATTTTTGCAGCTGCTGTTACAGCTTTAGCTACTGTGTTTGGAATATCGTGAAATTTTAGGTCTAAGAATACATCAAAACCTAAGTCGATTAGTTCCTTAACAAAGCTAGGACCAAAATACGTGAACATTTCTTTGCCTACTTTAAGGCGACACGTATCAGGCGATAATTGCTTTACAAACGCAAGAGCTGTTTGTTGATCATCATAATCAAGGGCAATTAATACTTTTTTTGAATCTTCGACAGACATAACTTTCCTAAAAACTAATGGACTAATATGAATTAAAAACCGTCTATGCCACGGCTTGGAACAATTGTTTCCCAGTGCTTACAAGATGGACATACCCAATAAATGGTATGACTGGTAAAGCCACAGTGTTGGCACTGAAAATCAGGTTTGGTTGCGATATAAGATGTTACTAGCTTATCAATTTGATCGAGTACATCTTTAATATCGTTGTTTTGTTTGGCAAGTAGCTGTAATAAAAAGCTAAAGCCACGAATAGTCGGATGACGCTTTAAACTATCCGTTAAAAATTTAATTGCTTGCTCGATGTGCCCTTGCTCAAGTAAAGCTTGGCAGTGTTTTATTTTTATTAATACACCACCTTTATCTAGCAGTTCATTCAGTAATTCGTAAAACTGATGCGTTAAATTAAGCTTTTGATAGCTCAGTGCTAATTCTTCAATAAATACCGGCGCAAAAAACGTGAATTGGCTAATAAGCTCGCGCCAATAGTAAATTGCTTTTACATAATCTTCTTTAGTGAAAGCACTGTGGCCAAGCTCATACAATGGGCGAATAGCTTTGTGGTTTAAGCTAATAGCTTTACGCATAATTTGCGTATCGTTATCTTGTAAGGCTGCTTCACAGTAAAAATTGGCAATCGCTTTTACATGCTGAGGTTTAGTGAACAACTCACTATGGGCCTCGTACATGTTAATGCCCTTTTCCCATTCACGGGTTTGTGAATAAAGATTAATAATTGGCTCTAACGCTTCTTTATAGCCTGCCTTTACAAGCCATACTAAATGCTCTTCTGCACCATCTAACAAGCCTGCCATAATATAATCTTCAGCAAGTTCTAAGCGGCTGGTTGCAGCTTGTTGCTCATCAAGACTTGGGTGTTTTAATAGCAGCTCATGAATTTTAATAGCGCGGTCAAGTTCGCCACGGCGGCGGAACATAGTTGCAAGCGTTGAATAGTGTTCAACAGAATCAGCGGCAACTTCGAGTAGATTAATAAGGTGCTCTAAGCCTTGGTCTTCTTCTCTGTCTAAGAGAAATTTAAGGCCTTTAGAATATTCAGAGGTAATTTGGCGATTAAGCTGATGAGCTTGGTTTTTAGCGCTGTTTTTACCCATTATCCAACCGTAACCGGCTGCAACGGGTAAAAGTAAAAACAGAAGCTCAATCATGATTAGGTGTCTTTATTAGCAACAAGCTTTTTATTGTTTTTTTCAGGCGCTAATTTTTTCTTTAAGCGATAATTTTGCCACTTTAACTGAGAAAACAGTGTAAAGCTTATAAAACAACCAATTGCGACACCTAAAATAAAGCAGATACTTATTACTACAGCTAAGGGCAAAGTATTACTGGCAATTAAATAATTGATTTGCACCAATTGTGGATTCTGTGAACCAAGTACAAACGCAATAAATAAACACAGCGCAATTAATACAATTTTTAATACCCTAAACAAGTAACTACTCCTGTATAAAACTAGGCAATACTCGCATTTACGCGGTCACGTAATTCTTTACCTGGTTTAAAATGTGGTACGTGCTTACCGTCTAACTCAACTGTTTCGCCAGTCTTTGGATTACGACCTGTGCGAGGAGAACGATAATGCAATGAGAAACTTCCAAAGCCACGGATCTCGATGCGATCTGAGCTAGATAATGAGCCGGCCATTTGTTCAAGAATTTCTTTAACGGCATTTTCAACATCTTTCACAGGGATGTGTGCGTGTTGCTCGGCAAGTTGTTCTATCAATTCTGACTTAGTCATAGCGTTTCCTTAAAGAGTGGTAAAGGAAGGGCAAAACTGCCCTTCCAATTTTAAAAGACTAGATATTAGTCTTTTTGAGCATTTTTGAATGCTGCAGCCATAGCGTTTTCGAACGCTGGCTCTTCTTTCTTAAGCTTCTCTAGTACTTCTTTCTCTTCTGCTTCGAAAAGAGCTTTAACAGATAAGCTTAAAGTGCGGTTCTTACGATCAACACCAACGTATTTCGCTTCGATTTCGTCGCCTGCAGAAACTACAGTAGTAGCATCTTCAACACGCTCTTGAGCGATATCAGCTACACGGATGTAACCTTCAACGCCTTCGATTAGCTCAACAGTTGCGCCTTTCGCATCAACTTCAGTCACTTTACCTTTAACAATAGCACCTTTTTTGTTTGCGTCCAGGTAGTTATTGAATGGGTCAGCTTCGATTTGTTTAACACCTAGAGAGATACGCTCACGCTCTGGGTCAACTTGTAATACGATAGCAGTGATTTCGTCGCCTTTCTTGAATTCACGTACAGCTTCTTCGCCTGGCGTGTTCCAAGAAATGTCTGAAAGGTGAACAAGACCGTCAATACCGCCTTCAAGACCGATGAAGATACCGAAGTCAGTGATTGATTTGATCTTACCAGTAACTTGGTCGCCTTTGTTTTGTAGACGAGCAAATTCTTGCCATGGGTTAGCAATACATTGCTTAAGACCAAGAGAAATACGACGACGCTCTTCGTCGATTTCAAGAACCATAACTTCAACAGTGTCGCCTAGTGAAACAACTTTTGAAGGGTGGATGTTCTTGTTAGTCCAATCCATTTCAGAAACGTGTACTAGACCTTCTACGCCTTCTTCGATTTCAACGAAACAACCGTAGTCAGTAAGGTTAGTTACACGACCAGAAAGCTTAGAACCTTCTGGGTAACGACCAGCGATAGCTGCCCATGGATCTTCGCCAAGCTGTTTAAGGCCTAGAGATACACGAGTCTTTTCTTTGTCGAATTTAAGAACTTTAACTGCGATTTCGTCGCCAACATTAACGATTTCTGAAGGGTGCTTAACACGCTTCCACGCCATGTCTGTGATGTGTAGTAGACCGTCAACACCACCAAGGTCAACGAACGCACCGTAGTCAGTAAGGTTCTTAACGATACCTTTAACTTCTTGACCTTCAACAAGGTTAGCAAGAAGTTCTTCACGCTCTTGTGAGTTCTCTGATTCGATAACTGCACGGCGAGAAACAACAACGTTGTTACGTTTTTGGTCAAGCTTGATTACTTTGAACTCAAGCTCTTTACCTTCAAGGTGAGTTGTGTCACGTACTGGACGAACATCAACAAGTGAACCAGGTAGGAAGGCACGGATTGAATCAACTTCAACAGTGAAACCGCCTTTAACTTTACCGTTGATAACACCAGTAACAGTCTCTTGCTCTTCACATGCTTTTTCTAAGCGGATCCACGCTTCGTGACGCTTCGCTTTCTCACGAGAAAGGATAGTTTCACCGAAACCGTCTTCGATTGCGTCTAAAGCAACATCTACTTCGTCGCCAACAGCAACTTCTAGTTCACCAGCAGCATTTTTGAATTGCTCAGCAGGGATTGCACTTTCAGATTTAAGACCAGCATCAACAAGTACGATGTTGTTCTCGATTGAGATAACAGTACCTTTAACGATAGAGCCTTGCTCTGCTTCAAAACCCTTAAGGCTTTCTTCAAATAACTGCGCAAAATTTTCTGACATTATACGTCTCTAAATAATTAAATAACCAATTAGCAACCATGCTGCATGGGGTTGTTAAAATAGCACTGGCTTCCTGCCGGCACCTTAATAAATTACTTTTAAGCTTTTGGAAGCTTTCCTGCAAGTACGGCTTCGTCGAGTAAAGTTACAACTTTATCAAACACTTGCATTGCATTGAGCTCGCTAGTATCGAGCTCAATGGCGTCTTCTGCAGGAACAAGCGGCGCAACTTCACGCGTCATATCACGGTGATCGCGAGCTTTTATGTCCTCAAGTAGACCACTTAGTGTAACATCAAGACCGCGTTCGTTCAACTCAGCAAAGCGACGACGAGCGCGCTCTTCAGCTGATGCGGTTAAATAAATCTTCAATGGTGCATCTGGGAACACAACTGTGCCCATGTCACGACCATCGGCAATTAAGCCGCTCTCAGTACGAAACGCACGTTGACGACGTAATAATGCTTCTCTCACCCGTGGTAATGCAGCAATTTTTGATGCCGCAGCACCCACTTCTTCGTTACGAATTGTGGTTGTGACGTCTTCGCCTTCCAAGACAATTTTAGAAGTATGCGTTTGGCTATCGACCAAAAACTGTACATCTAAGTTTGCAGCTAGCGGAACTAGCGCATCTTCATTATCTAGTTCAATTTGATGATGAAGCGCTGCAAGTGACAGCACACGGTAAATCGCTCCACTGTCTAATACATCCCAACCTAATTTCTCGGCTAACAAGCGACAAACAGTTCCTTTACCTGAACCACTTGGGCCATCGATGGTGATTACGGGCATTGATAACGCCTGCATTTATAACCTCCTGCAATGCACACCAAAATAAAACCGCGATATTATACGCCAGTTCTAGAAATAGATCCGCATTTAGAATGTAACTTTTTATATTTTCTTCTGTTTTATTGACTTGAGACAGACTCTAGTACTTTGAAAAACGTTGGAAAAGTTTTGTATGTACACTTAGGATCGTTAATGGTTATCGGCTTTCCGCCAACGGCAACCATTGCAAAACACATGGCAATACGATGATCGTTATAGGTATCAATCGCTACATCGTTAAAAGTGTCTGGTGGTGTAATTTCGATGAAATCTTCACCTTCAATCACTTCTGCGCCGACTTTACGAAGCTCAGTCGCCATGGCATATAAGCGATCTGTTTCTTTGACACGCCAGTTATAGATATTACGAATAGCTGTTTTACCTTTAGCAAAAAGCGCAACAGTGGCGAGTGTCATAGCCGCATCAGGGATTGCATTGGCATCAATATCGACCGCGTTTAGCTCGCCTTTACGTACCACCAGCTTTTCATCGTACCAATCGATTTTGGCGCCTACTTGCTCCATAACTTTGGCAAAACCAATATCACCTTGAACAGATGCCGCACCTACCCCGTTAATTTCAATTTCGCCGCCTGCTATTGCAGCCGCCGCAACAAAATAAGAGGCGCTTGATGCATCACCTTCTACCATAATACGCTCAAGTGCTTGATACTGCTGACAGCCTTTAACGTAAAATGTTTCGTAATTGTCATGGCTTACAGTAACGCCAAAGCGCTTCATTACATCTAGAGTAATATCAATGTAAGGCTTTGATACCAGCGTGCCTTTAATGGTGATTTCTGTATCGCCATTAAATAATGGTGCTGCCATTAGTAACGCTGTTAAGAACTGGCTAGAAATGCTGCCATCAATTGCAACTTTACCACCGTTGATTTTGCCACCTTTTATGGCCAGTGGTGGATAATCTTTATTCTTAAGGTATTCAACATCACCACCCAATGCTTGCAGTGCATCTACCAAATGGCCGATTGGGCGCTCTTCCATACGCGGCTCACCCACCAGCTGGTACTCGCCTTCTACAGCAGCTAAAACCGCTGTCAGTGGACGATAAGCCGTACCGGCATTACCTAAGAACAGTGGCTCACTTGGCGTTTTAAATTTACCTGCAACACCCTCTACGGTGGCCACTGTTTTATCTTCATTAAGCGATACATTTACACCTAGAAGATTTAACGCACCTAGCATGTGACGAATATCATCACTATCTAATAGGTTTTCAACAACCGTTGTGCCCTCTGCAAGAGCAGCTAGTAACAAAATACGGTTTGATAAGCTTTTTGAGCCTGGTAGTGTCACACTACCATTTACCTTTGCAATCGGTTCAAGACGAAGCTGTTCCATAATTAGCTGTTCTCCTTGGCGAATTTTTCCATAAAATTAACCAACGCTTGAACTCCTTCTAGTGGCATCGCATTATAAATGCTTGCGCGCATACCACCGACAATACGGTGACCTTCAAGGGCTAATAAGCCTGCTTCTTTTGATTCACTAATAAATTTATCATTCAGTGATTCGTCGTTTAACCAAAACGGAACGTTCATGCGCGAACGGCAATGCTTAGCAACTTTGTTGCTGTAAAAACCTGAGCTATCAATGTAGCTGTAAAGAAGTTCTGCTTTTGCGATGTTTTGTTCTTCCATCGCTTTAACGCCGCCGTTTGCTTCAAGCCATTCAAATACTTCAGCAGCTAAGTACCACGCAAATGTCGGTGGTGTGTTATACATGCTGCCTTGTTTTGCTTCTAATGCGTAATCAAGAATACCTGGCTTTGCAAGACCTTCACGCTCAAGAAGCGTTTTACGAACAATAACAATCGATAAACCAGACGGACCAATATTCTTTTGTGCACCAGCGTAAATAAGATCAAACTGATTTACGTCAAACTCGCGCGATAAAATAGTCGATGACATATCAGCCACAATCGGTGCTGATGGGTGTGATGGTACGTCAAAAATTTCAATGCCATCTACGGTTTCATTCGGACAATAGTGAATGTATGACGCATCAGCAGGTAATTCCCAGCTGCTTGCTGGTTTTATAGAGAACTGGCCATTTTGCTGCTCATCATCACGTACATTGATGCTTTCAACTGCAGTGAATTTTGCTGCTTCTGACGTGGCCCCTTTAGACCACACACCGTTTTCACAGTACACGGCTGGCTTATCATCAAGGTGAAGGTTCAGTGGTACAGCACTGAATTGACCACGGCCACCACCGTGCATAAATAACACTTCAAACTCATCGCTAATATTCATTAAACGACGCAGGCTTGCTTCACATTTAGTGGTAAGCGCTAAAAAGTCGCTGCTGCGATGGCTAATTTCCATCACAGAGACACCTAAACCTTGCCAATCTATAAATTCTTTTTGTGCTTTTTGCATAACTGCCGGCGGTAGCATTGCCGGTCCTGCACAAAAATTATACTTAGTCATTACTTTGCCTCATTCCAGTAATTATAGTGCGGATAAAAAAAGCGGCCGAAGCCGCTTTTTAAATCAATGTTATTCTGAAGGTGGGTTATCACCCGTTTCTTCAGTATTGGTATCGACTACTTCAACGGCCTCGCCTTCGATGGCTTCAAGCTCATCAACTTCGATTTCTTCGATACGTTGTAAACCAACTACTTGCTCTTCGTCAATAGTTCGTATCAAAATAACGCCTTGAGTATTACGACCAACCGTAGAAACCTCGTTTACACGGGTACGTACTAAGGTACCGCGATTCGAGATAATCATGATCTCGTCGTTATCGTCTACTTGTACTGCACCAACCACAGCGCCATTACGCTCGCTTACTTTGATTGATACAACACCTTGTGTTGCACGGCTCTTCGATGGGTAGTCTTCAAGTGCTGTACGCTTACCATAACCGTTTTCTGTCACAGTCAAGATTGCGCCATCTGACTTAGGTACGATTAACGACACAACGCGTTGGTCGTCAGCCATCTTAATACCACGAACACCTGTTGCTGTACGACCCATTGGACGTACACCTTTGAAGCGGATTTCTGGGTTACCGTTTTCGTCTAGAACTGGGTTACCATTTTCATCAACAACTTCTGTCTCTTCTGCTTCTTTAAAGCGAACAACTTTACCAGCATCAGTGAATAGCATGATTTCATTCGTGCCATCAGTGATATCAACACCAATTAGGCTATCGCCTTCATTTAGGTTAACAGCGATGATACCGCTCGCACGTTGACGGCTGTATGCTGTAAGTGGTGTTTTCTTAACTGTACCAAACGCAGTTGCCATGAAGATGTATTTATCTTCTTCGTACTCACGTACTGGTAAGATAGCAGTAATACGTTCATCAGCTTCAAGTGGTAATAAGTTAACAATTGGCTTACCACGCGCTGCACGGCTTGCTAATGGTAACTGATATACTTTCAGCCAATATAAGCGACCTGCTGTTGAGAAGCACAGGATTGTATCGTGTGTGTTAGCAACTAATAGACGTTCGATGAAGTCTTCATCTTTCATCTTCGTTGCTGATTTACCTTTACCACCACGACGCTGTGCTTCGTAGTCAGATAATGGTTGATACTTAACGTAACCTTCGTGAGAAAGCGTTACAACAACGTCTTCTTCATTGATTAGGTCTTCAAGGCTAATATCGTGAGCAGCTGCACTGATTTCAGTACGACGTTCGTCACCATATTGCTCTTTAATTTCTACTAGCTCGTCGCGGATAACTTCCATTAGACGCTCTGGGCTTGAAAGAATATGTAAAAGCTCAGCAATTAGATCAAGTAAGCTTTGGTACTCGTCTAAGATCTTCTCATGCTCAAGACCTGTTAGTTTGTGTAAACGTAGGTCTAGAATTGCTTGTGCTTGTTGCTCAGATAAATAGTACTGACCGTCACGGATACCTAAATCAGCCGCTAACCAATCAGGACGTGCAACGTTATCTTCACCTGCTTTTTCAAGCATTGCTTTAACAGTGCCTAGTTCCCAAGAACGTGCTGTTAGTGCCGCTTTTGCTTCTGCTGGTGTTGGTGACTTACGAATAAGTTCGATAATTGGGTCGATATTCGCAAGGGCAATCGCTAAACCTTCAAGCGTGTGAGCACGGTCACGGGCTTTACGTAAATCGAATACTGTACGACGTGTAACAACTTCACGGCGGTGTACGATAAACGCTTCAAGCATTTCTTTAAGGTTGAAACACTTAGGTTGGTTGTTATCAAGTGCAACCATGTTCATACCAAACACAGTTTGTAACTGAGTTTGTGCATAAAGGTTGTTTAAGATTACTTCACCAACATCACCACGTTTGATTTCGATAACGATACGCATACCGTCTTTATCTGATTCGTCACGTAGTGCACTAATACCTTCAATCTTCTTATCTTTAACAAGCTCTGCGATCTTTTCGATTAGGCGTGCTTTGTTAACTTGATAAGGGATTTCGTGAACGATGATTGTTTCACGACCGGTTTTTTCGTCAACTTCGATTTCAGCACGAGCACGGATATATACCTTACCACGACCGGTTAGGTACGCTTGCTCAATGCCTTTTTTACCATTGATAATCGCCGCAGTCGGGAAATCCGGACCTGGGATATATTCAATAAGATCAGCAATTGACATATCAGGGTTTTGAATAAGCGCTAAACAGCCATTGATAACTTCTGTTAAGTTATGAGGTGGAATGTTCGTTGCCATACCAACCGCAATACCCGAAGAACCATTTACTAATAAGTTAGGTACTTTAGTAGGTAATACGTCAGGAATTTGCTCAGTACCGTCGTAGTTCGGTACGTAATCAACCGTTTCTTTTTCTAAATCAGCTAATAATTCATGTGACATTTTCGCCATACGGACTTCCGTATAACGCATTGCTGCCGCAGAGTCACCGTCAACAGAACCAAAGTTACCTTGGCCGTCAACAAGCATGTAGCGTAATGAGAAAGGCTGCGCCATACGAACGATGGTGTCATATACCGCGCTGTCGCCATGTGGGTGGTACTTACCGATTACATCACCAACAACACGTGCTGATTTCTTGTAAGGTTTATTCCAATCATTATTGAGTTCGTTCATTGCAAATAAAACGCGGCGGTGAACTGGCTTTAAGCCGTCACGTACGTCTGGCAATGCACGTCCTACGATTACACTCATCGCGTAATCAAGGTAGGAGTTTTTTAATTCATCTTCAATATTGACTGGCAGAATTTCATTGGCGAGATCAGTCATTTGATTTCACATTCCTTCAGTATTGACTCATTAAGAGGCAAACCGCCGTCTTAAGAGCTTTAGTTATTATTTCCAGACCATGCTATCACAATTTATTTAGATTTACAGGCGCTAAATCTTTGCGATTTATTAATTTCCCCCTATATAATGGCCTCAGATTAACGAGGAAGTTTTTTATGACCGAGCATCAAAATGTAGATAATGCAGAAATTGCAAAGTTTGAAGCCATCGCAGAACGTTGGTGGGACCGCGACGGAGAGTTCAAACCCCTTCATGAAATAAATCCTCTACGTTTGGATTTTGTCGCTGATAAAGTAGGCGGCTTATTTGATAAGGAAACCTTAGATGTTGGCTGTGGTGGCGGCATCTTAAGTGAAAGTATGGCGCGTATGGGCGCTAAAGTAACCGGCATCGATATGGGCCAAGAGCCACTTACCGTTGCTAAGTTACATAGTTTAGAAACAGGCGTACCTGTTGATTATATAAAAGTACCAGCAGAGCAATTCGCTGCTGAGCACCCTGCTCGCTTTGATGTAGTGACTTGTATGGAAATGCTTGAGCATGTTCCAGACCCTGCTTCTATTATTCGTGCTGTAGCAGAACTTGCTAAACCGGGCGCCGATGTATTCTTTTCAACATTAAATAAAACACCAAAAGCATACTTGTTTGCTATTGTCGGTGCTGAAAAGCTTTTAAAAATGGTACCTGAAGGTACACATGACCATAAAAAGTTTATCAAACCTGCACAGCTTATTGCATGGGCAGAAGAAGCGGGATTAAAAGTACGCGCTAGTACTGGCCTTCACTATAACCCGTTTTCTAAGCAGTACAGCTTAAATGATGATGTAAGTGTTAATTACATCCTGCACTTTGAGAAACTAGCCTGATGAGTGTTGTGCAAGCACCCTCTATCGATTTTGATGCTTTTATCTTTGATTTAGATGGCACACTACTCGATACCGCGGATGACTTAGGTGGTGCATTAAACCGAGTGTTAGCAGACGCCAATGTGGCGCCTGTTGCTGAGCATGTTTATCGCCCTGCAGCTTCTAACGGTGCAAATGCATTATTAGAAGTGGGCTTTGGTGATAAATGGCCTGAACTTGAACAGCTCGCCTTGCGCCAGCAGCTTCTTGACTACTACGCCGAAGATATTGCTGTACACAGTAAATGTTTCAATGGCATAGAACAGCTTTTAATTGCACTTGAGCAAAACAATATTAAGTGGGGCATTATGACTAATAAGCCCGGCTTTTTAACTGAGCCCTTAGTGCAAGCTATTCCCTCTTTGCGTGATGCAAAAGCGGTTGTGAGTGGCGATACATTAGCTGTGTCAAAACCATCACCGGATCCACTATTACACACCGCTGAGATCTTAGACGTTGATCCGAGCCGTTGTTTGTATATCGGTGATGCTGAACGTGATATCCAAGCTGCAAAAGCGGCCAATATGTACAGCGCAACAGCGTTATGGGGTTATATACCCAGTGTCGACGCTGCACTTGGCTGGCAAGCGGATTTCAATTGGCAAACGCCGATTGATGGTTTCAACCATATATAGTGTTATTTGATAACTGAAACACCATATATTGTGATTTGATTTACTTTTGAGCATTCATTGATGATAAAAAAATCAGTCAAAATTTATTTTTAAAAACGGTAAATTTTCTGGATCTTTTGTTGATTTCTACAAATTTCGTCGTCTATGAATGTTCAAAGGTTAATGGTCACTAACACAATGCGCTTATCCAATAGTTATCCACAAAATGGGGCAATTCTATCCCTTGCAAAACAGCGCAGACCACACTATCTTGTGATCTGCAATTTAAACAACACCAGATATTGTGGCTAAATGTTATTCAATTAGATCACCCTGGCGTTTAATAATAATAATTACATAAAGAATACCTTTGTCTTTACAACTATAATTTCCCAAGGAATACAGGCAAAACTATGAACCAACAGCTATCTGTAAGCAAACGTGACGGCCGTAAAGAGTCACTTGATCTAGATAAGATCCATCGCGTGATCGCTTGGGCCGCAGAAGGTCTAGAGAATGTGTCTGTCTCACAAGTTGAATTAAAATCACATATTCAATTTTATGACGGCATTCGTACCGATGACATTCATGAAACAATCATCAAAGCTGCAGCTGATCAGATCTCTAAAGATACGCCTGATTACCAATACCTAGCTGCTCGCTTAGCTGTATTCCATTTACGTAAAAAAGCGTACGGTCAATTTGAGCCACCACGTTTATACGATCACATCACGAAATTAGTTGAAGACAAGCGTTATGATCAACACCTACTTGTTGATTATACCGAGCAAGAAATTGACGAGTTAGATGCTTACATCGATCACAACCGTGACTTAAACTTCAGCTACGCTGCTGTAAAGCAACTTGAAGGTAAGTATTTAGTTCAAAACCGTGTTACTGGTGAAATCTACGAAAGTGCACAGTTTTTATATATCTTAGTGGCTGCAAGCTTATTCTCTGATTATCCAAAAGAGACACGCCTTGATTACATCAAGCGTTTTTATGATGCAGTATCTACATTCAAAATTTCATTACCTACACCTATTATGGCAGGTGTACGTACCCCTACACGTCAGTTCAGCTCATGTGTACTTATTGAATGTGGTGATAGCCTAGATTCTATTAATGCAACATCGTCTGCGATTGTTAAATATGTTTCGCAACGTGCAGGTATTGGTATTAATGCCGGTCGCATCCGTGCCCTTGGTAGCCCTATTCGTAACGGCGAAGCGTACCATACAGGTTGTATTCCGTTTTATAAGCACTTCCAAACAGCAGTTAAGAGCTGTTCACAAGGTGGTGTTCGTGGCGGCGCAGCAACGCTGTTCTACCCACTTTGGCACTTAGAAGTTGAAAACCTACTTGTTCTTAAGAACAACCGTGGTGTTGATGATAACCGTGTACGTCACCTTGACTACGGTGTGCAGTTCAACAAATTAATGTATAGCCGTTTAATCAAAGACGATTACATCACATTATTTAGCCCATCAGATGTACCGGGTCTATACGATGCGTTCTTTGAAGATCAAGCAAAGTTTGATGAGCTATACATCAAATACGAGCAAGACGAGTCAATTCGTAAAAAACGTATTAAGGCGATTGAGTTATTCTCAATGTTTGCACAAGAGCGTGCCAGCACAGGTCGTATCTACTTACAAAACGTTGACCACTGTAATACGCACAGCCCATTCATCTCGACTGTGGCACCAATTCGTCAATCTAACTTATGTTTAGAAATTGCATTACCAACTAAGCCACTTAGCAATGTAATGGATGAAGAAGGTGAAATTGCACTTTGTACGCTGTCGGCGTTTAACTTAGGTGCAATTGAGTCACTTGACGAATTAGAAGAGCTTGCTGAACTTGCAGTACGTGCCCTTGATAACTTACTTGATTTCCAAGACTACCCTGTTCCTGCGGCGAAAAACGCGACTATGGGTCGTCGCACGCTAGGTATTGGTGTTATTAACTACGCTTACTACTTAGCAAAAAATGGTAAGCGCTACTCAGATGGCAGTGCAAATGCCCTAACTCACAAGACATTTGAAGCAATTCAATATTATCTAATGAAAGCATCAAATGAGTTAGCGAAAGAACGTGGTGCGTGTCCTAAATTTAACGAGACAACGTATTCTCAAGGCATTATGCCGACAGATACTTACAAACGTGACCTAGATCAGTTCTGTGATGAGCCTCTTCACTTAGATTGGGATTCATTACGCGAGAGCATTAAAGAGCACGGTATGCGTAACTCAACGCTATCTGCCCTTATGCCTTCAGAGACATCATCGCAAATCTCTAACGCGACAAATGGTATCGAGCCACCACGTGGTCATATCAGCGTTAAAGCAAGTAAAGATGGTATCTTAAAGCAAGTAGTGCCAGATTATGAAAATCTGAAAGATAACTACGAGCTACTGTGGGATATTCCTTCAAACGATGGTTACCTACAGCTGGTTGGTATTATGCAAAAATTCGTTGACCAAACGATCTCTGCAAACACTAACTATGATCCATCTAAGTACGAAGGCGGTAAAGTACCTATGAAGGTGCTATTAAAAGACCTACTGACTGCGTATAAACTTGGTGTTAAAACCCTGTACTATCACAACACACGTGATGGTGCATCAGACTCTCAAGATGAGTTAACACCAGAGGTAGAAGATGACGGTTGTGCAGGCGGCGCTTGTAAAATCTAATTAAATTAATAACATAACAAAAGCGGGCTCATTAGCCCGCTTTGTCCTGACTGTTTTTTGAGAAATCACTATGTCATATACAACTTTTAGCCGAAATCATAATAACCAATTACAAGAACCGATGTTTTTCGGCCAAACGGTAAACGTGTCACGTTACGACCAACAAAAGTACCCTATCTTCGAAAAGCTAATCGAAAAGCAACTTTCGTTCTTTTGGCGTCCTGAAGAAGTTGATGTAAGTAAAGACCGTCTTGACTTCCAAGCGTTACCAGAACACGAAAAGCACATATTTTTAAGTAACTTAAAATATCAAACGCTTCTTGATAGTGTACAAGGCCGTTCACCTAACGTTGCGTTATTACCTATTGTGTCTATTCCTGAGTTAGAAACTTGGATTGAAACATGGGCGTTCAGTGAAACCATTCATAGCCGTTCATACACGCACATTATTCGTAACGTTACGCAATCTCCTGAACTTATCTTTGACGATATCGTAAGCAACGAGAAGATCAGTGAGCGTGCTGATGCGGTAACTAAGTACTACGATGATTTAATTAACATGATTTCTGTTTACAACCTATATGGTGAAGGTAAACATGTGATCAACGGTGAAGAAGTTAAAGTCAGTTTATTTGACCTTAAAAAGCAACTTTACCTAGCAATGATGTCGGTTAACATCTTAGAAGCGATTCGTTTCTATGTAAGCTTTGCTTGTTCATTTGCTTTCGCTGAGCGTGAATTAATGGAAGGTAACGCAAAAATCATCAAGCTAATCGCCCGTGATGAAGCGTTACACTTATCTGGCACACAGCACATCTTGAACATTATGCAAGAAGGTAAAGACGACCCAGAAATGGCAATCGTTGCAGCACAATGTCGTGAAGAAGCAATTCAGATGTTTGTTGAAGCAGCAGAACAAGAAAAAGATTGGGCAGAATACCTGTTCAAGGATGGTTCTATGATTGGTCTTAACAAAGATATCTTATGCCAATACGTTGAATACATCACTAATGCACGTATGACTGCGGTAGGCCTACCTACACAGTTCGAAAGTAAGAGTAACCCTATTCCGTGGATCAACTCTTGGTTAGTATCAGACAATGTTCAAGTTGCTCCACAAGAAGCTGAAATCAGCTCTTACCTTGTTGGTCAAATTGACTCTCAAGTTGATGCATCTGACTTTGGTGACTTCGACCTGTAATGAGCTCAAACACCACTGCAGAGGTTATCCTTGCAGGAACAGACAGCCAGAATCTTGAATTTGATTCTGGCTGTTCATCTCTCCTTGAATGCCTAGAACAACACAAAATAGATGTCCCCTACCAATGCCGTGAAGGTTATTGTGGCGCATGCCGTGCAAAATTAGTCGAAGGTGATGTGAGCTACAATCAAGAACCGCTTGCTTTTGTTAGAACTGGTGAAGTATTGCTGTGTTGTAGTAAACCCAATGGTAAGGTAAAAATTGAGCTTTAATGCCAAATAAGCTGACTCGTTTGATAGAAATTTTCTTTATCTGACACACTCACCATTTGCTGATCAATCGTAATATCCCACTGCAGATTTTTAGTTAGATGACTCGCTAATTCCTCAATAAAGCTGTTATCAAACGCAATTAAATGGCCATTATTAATAAGTTCCAACTGGTGTTCATTTTCTTTAAGCCAGTCGTTGTTTAAGGTTGTCACGACCCACAGTTCATCAACCCGCTTCGCGATTTTATTAAGCTGCACAATATCCGGTTGGTCAACAGCAAGCCATGTTTGATAGTGGTCATCAAGCGCTTTTATTGACACATCTGGTTCAGCATGACTGAACCTTGCATTCAATATGGCTGTTTCGTTGTGTGAAAATAAGCAATAACTTAAAAGCTTGAGTACAAAGTGTTGATAGCTTTCACGACGGTCACAAGCAGTGGTAAACACCTCTTTGTGATTACGATGCTCTCTTAAATCAGCAATAGTAAAATTTGCTTTGAATACCCTATTTTTATCAGACATAAGATTCAGCCATCTCAGTGTAACAGTCTCAGTATAGTGTATGGTGATAAAATCGCGACTTAGGGTTAAGGTATAGGTAAAGTTATAGTATAACGTTATTGCGATTAATATTTTCAGCGTTATAATATAACGCAACACTCAACAACAAACTTAGAAGTAGTAATGATGAAGCAAGTTTCAATTCTTTCTAGTGCTGTTGCCGCTGCGCTGTTTTCCCAATCAACAATGGCTGCTGTGATCACAGGTCAAGTATTAGATAAAAACCAACAACCTATCAGTAATGCTGAAATACATGTACACGGCAAATCACAAAGCGTTGTGACTGACAAACAAGGTCAGTTTAAAATTGATGTAGATAATAAAGGTCAGCTTCACATCAGTAAAAACAATTTCATCGATAAGCGTATTGCTATTAATGGCGAAGACCAAAATGTTGTGGTTACGCTTACACCAACCTCAGTTGAAACGGTTGTTGTTTATGCATCAGCGCTTCATAAAAATAGTCTTGAAATGATTTCGCCTGTGAATGTTTTAGCCGGTGATGAGTTAAAAGACAAAGCAAAACCGACATTAGGCGAAACACTAAAAGGTTTACCAGGCGTTAATGCTAGCTACTTTGGCCCAGTTTCATCAAGCCCAATTATTCGTGGTTTAGATGGTCCGCGTGTGAAAATCACCCAAAATGGCCTTGATAGCAGTGATGCATCTCGTATCGGCCCTGACCACGCAACATCAAATGACAGCCTAGCAGCAGAGCAAATCGAAGTACTTCGCGGCCCTGCTACTCTACTTTATGGCTCTGGCGCTATCGGTGGTGTGGTGAACGTTGTTGATAACCGTATTCCTACCGATAACATCGAGTCTTTAACCGGTGCTGCTCAATATACACACGATACAGTATCTAATACCAACACCTATGCTGCAAAACTTGAAACCGGTAACGATGGTTTCAACTTCCATTTTGACGGTACCAAGCGTAAAGGACACGATTACGACACACCGAACTTTGAGCTTCCTGAGGAACATGAAGAGCACGAGGAGCATGAAGGTGAAGAGCATGAAGAACACGAAACAGCTAACAGCGTAGAAAACACCTTTATCGATAGCCAAACAGTTAACTTTGGTACTAGTTACGTGGGCGATCACCTAACGATAGGTGTGTCATTCGGCCGCATCGAAACAGATTATGGTATTCCTGCTCATGAGCATCATCATCATGAAGAAGAGGAAGATCATGATGAACATGAAGGTGAAGAAGAGTACGAAGAATCAGTATTTGCACAGCTAGAGCAAGACCGCTGGCAAGGCTACATGAGCTATGCACTTCATGATAACTGGATTGAAAATATCTCACTACGCGTTGGCTACACAGACTACAAACACGCTGAAATTGAAGATGGTGCAGTGGGCACCGTGTTTACAAACAAAACAACCGAAGCACGTGCAACCGTTGAGCACAAGTTAGGCCTTTGGCACGGTATGGCTGGTTATCACTACACTGAGTCTGACTATGATGCAGATGGTGAAGAAGCTTTTACGCCAGCAAGTGTCACTAAAACAAACGCGTTATTCGTTCTTGAAGAGCGCCAGTTTGGTGATGTGACCATTGAATTAGGTGCACGCCTTGAAGTTTATCAAATCGATTCTGCTGTAAGCATGGCTGAGCATCATCACGATCATGAAGAGGAAGGAGAGCACCATGACGAAGAAGAAGCTGAAATCATTAACTACAGTGAAGATTTCACAAACCTAAGCTTATCTGCAGGTGCAATTTGGCAATATCAAGAAGGCCAAAGTGTTGCTTTAAGTGTATCTCGTTCAGAACGTGCTCCGCTGAGTGCTGAACTACTATCAAACGGTATTCATATCTCAACAGGTACTTACGAGCTAGGCCTTGGTTATCATATTGAAGATGGCGAAATTCATTTTGAGCCAGAAGATATCGAGCAAGAAACTGCAACGAACTTTGATCTAAGTTTCCGTCGTTTTATTGGTGACTTTGGTTACACAGTTAACTTCTTCTATAACGACATTGAAAACTACTACTTCCAGCAAAATACCGGTTTAGTTTTCGATGAAGAGCATGGCTTAGAATCAGCAGCTGGTGCAGATGAAGATGCAATGGCGGTTTACCAATTCACAAGTAAAGATGCGAAATTATACGGTATTGAATTTGATGTACACTATCAAGTGACGCCAAATGCGCTAGTTAAAGTGTTTGGTGATTCAACAACGGCTAAGCTAAAAGATGATGAAGGTTATTTACCGCGTATTCCGGCTAATAAACTAGGTTCTGAATTACAGTACACAGTGTCTGATTGGAAGTTTAGCCTAACCGGTACTCATTATTTTGAGCAGTCTGACATTACTGCTTACGAGACAAAAACTGACGGTTATACCCTGTTTGACGCATCAGCTAACTACCAACTTGACTTAGGTCCTGTTGATACACAGCTTTATATTAATGTTGACAACTTAACCGATGAACTTGGTTTCGTACACAGCTCATTCATTAAAGAAAAAGCACCACTACCTGGTCGTAACTTCAGCTTAGGTATTCGCGGTTATTTCTAATCGCTTTTAATAGTTATAAAAAAACCCTTTCATTTTTAAAGTGAAAGGGTTTTTTATTAAGCATAGAAACTAAATAGGTTAGCTATTAGCCTTTTTGTTCAATCTTCGCCCATGAATCACGAAGACCCACAGTTTGATTGAATACTAATGTTTCTGCTTTGCTATCACGACAGAAGTAACCTGTACGCTCAAACTGGAAGCCCTGCTCTGCTTGTGCATTTGCAAGTGACGGCTCAACTTTCGCATTTTCAAGAACCACAAGTGATTCAGGGTTTAGTGTTGCGTTAAAGTCTTCTGCTGCCGCTGGGTTTGGCACGTTAAATAAACGGTCGTATAAACGAACTTCAGCTGTGATAGATTTACTCGCTGATACCCAGTGAATTACACCTTTAACTTTACGGCCATCACTTGGGTTTTTACCCAGAGTTTCAGGATCGTAAGAGCAGAAGATAGTCGTAATTTCGCCGTTTTCGTCTTTTTCAACGCGCTCAGCTTTAATTACATAAGCACCACGTAAACGTACTTCTTTATCAAGAACTAAACGCTTAAACTTGTTGTTTGCTTCTTCACGGAAGTCTTCACGCTCGATATAAAGTTCACGAGTGAAAGGTACGTCACGGCGACCCATCTCTTCTTTATTCGGGTGATTTGCAACAGATAACGTTTCTACTTTATCTGCGTCATAGTTTTCGATAACAATCTTCACCGGATCAAGAACAGCCATTGCACGAGGTGCATGTTCATTTAGGTCTTCACGGATACAGGCTTCTAGCATGCCCATTTCAACCATGTTCTCTTGTTTAGTGATACCGATACGAGAACAGAACTCACGTACTGATGCAGGTGTATAACCACGACGACGTAAACCTGCAATCGTTGGCATACGTGGGTCGTCCCAGCCTTCAACATGACCATTTACCACTAAGTCGTTTAATTTACGCTTAGACATAATGGTGTACTCAAGATTTAATCTTGAGAACTCGATTTGTTGCGGATGACACTCAAGGCTGATGTTATCTAATACCCAATCGTATAAACGACGGTTATCCTGGAACTCAAGCGTACATAATGAATGTGTAATACCTTCTAGCGCATCTGAAATACAGTGCGTGAAGTCGTACATTGGGTAAATGCACCACTTGTCGCCGGTTTGGTGGTGATGAGCAAAACGTACACGGTATAAAATTGGATCACGCAATACCATGAATGAGCTTGCCATATCGATTTTAGCACGCAGTACACATTCGCCTTCTTTGAACTCGCCATTACGCATTTTTTCAAATAGCGCTAGGTTTTCTTCAACTGGCGTATCACGGTATGGGCTGTTTTTACCCGGCTCTTTTAAAGTACCACGGTATTCACGGGCTTGATCTGGCGATAAGAAACACACATATGCTAGGCCTTTTTCGATAAGCTCAACAGCATAGCCATATAGCGCATCGAAATAGTTAGATGAATACTTAATTTCACCATCCCACTGGAAACCTAACCACTGCACATCTTCTTTAATCGAATTTACGTAGTTGATGTCTTCTTTTTCTGGATTCGTATCATCAAAACGTAAGTTACAAAGACCTTGATAATCTTGGGCGATACCAAAATTTAAACAAATAGACTTTGCATGACCAATGTGTAAAAAACCGTTTGGTTCAGGTGGAAAACGCGTGTGTGTAGTCGCATGCTTACCGCTTGCTAGATCTTCGTCGATACGCGTTCTAATAAAGTTACTTGGGCGATTCTCAATTTCCGCCATAGGAGCATAATCCTCTGAATATTGCATGGTGACAAAACTAATGCATTATTACAAAAACAAACCCTAACATACAGTGGTTGCATCATGTTTATTGAAGATATTACGTCGATTGTTGAATACATAGTTCACAGACTGGACAAAATCGGTAAAAAAATTGTTCTAACGCAATAAAATGATCATTGACTAGCGATATAGTGCCGTCAGTTTCACTACCAATAAGGAAAAGAGATGGCTTCGCTCAATCAACATCGAGTCTATATTCCAAGCTCAGCACGTGCAAACCAGTATGTGTTAGTTGAATTTAAACCTACTGATGAGTTTTTTGCCCAGTTCACCAACGTGAGCTGTGCTTATAAGCGTCTTGCAAGGGAGTTATTTGCACTATGTGATGAGTATGAATTACATAATGTACACCTAATCGCCAACGATAAACTGCCAGTGGTTCGTTACCATGATGAGGCATATAGCTTAGAAACCGCTAAGCAAATTTTGTTTTTCTATAACCCACAATACCATGAAGCACATAATGTATTTGCTGATGGTGAGCAAAGATGCAAAAAAATTCGTTTATTATTCTTAGCGACCGGTGAAGATATTCGCGCTCATGCGGCTAGTTTTCATCATAATGTGCAAAGAGTGATCAACTCACTACAAGAAAAGCTACTAAGCGGCCAACCACCTCTTAAAATTCGTGACCACCAACACCTAACTTATGATTTATTTGCTAAAGCAAAAGGTCACAAAGAAAGCTATGGCTATAAATTACGTAGCTTATACCCACGTTACCAGTCTCGCCAATGTCATGTGCCAAATGAACACAGTGAGATGACATACGCTGGGTTTTCGATTCCAGTAACTCGTGCCATTAAAACGCAATTTCAGCATATGTTGAATGAAGAGAATTATACGCAGTTTTATCAATATATCTTTGATGCGTTCAAACGAGCATGTGATAAACGCGGCTTAACACTCGGCGCTTTCATCGCTAACGGTACCCGCCCTATTGTTCGTAATAGCAATATTGATAACGCACAAAGTAACAGCGAACTGCAAAAACTAACCTTTGATTGCAGCTCTGAGCAGGTGCAATTACAACAGTACTGGGATGCTGATCAACTTGTAGATTCGCTACATTTTGTGATTGCCGCAGCCGATAAAGACAAGCATGACATTGGTTATGGTAAGTTTATGAATCAAGTGCAAAGTGCGATAAATGAAGTTACTGACGAGCTGGCATTTAATCCAACTCGCCAAGATTTACGTGTGCGTTTTTATCAGCACATTAACTATCAATATTAAGAGTATACCCAAGCCCCTCAATATGCTGAAACTCGCACCTTGGGGTGGTTTGGGTATATAAGAGGTGACACATGCGTCACCTCTTATTACCTAGCTTAGTTAAATCTAGACGCAATACTTTAGAGCGGCGTTCATGGTTATAAAGCGCTTTTTTCTTCGCAGGTAGCTCCTCAACTGTCACTATTTCAAAACTTTGCTCTAAAAACCAGTGGATGCTGCGTGTAGTGAGAGCAAATAAATGCGAATAACCTGCACGTTTAGCCTTATTAATAATAAACCTCAGTAGATAACTGCCACGATCGGCATCTCGGTACTGAGGGTGGACAGCCAAACTTGCAAACTCCCCTACTTGTTCATCAGCAAACGGATACAAAGCCGCACAGGCTATGATAAGTCCATCACGCTCAATAACCGTAAATTGTTCAATTTCGATTTCTAGCTGTTCACGAGAACGACGAACCAAATAGCCTTGCTGTTCAAGGGGTCTAATAAGGTTAATGATACCGGTAATATCAGCAATACTGGCACTTCGTAATTGCTCAGAGCTTTGTGGTGCGATTTGTGTACCAATACCATCTAAAGAGAATAACTCTTGAAGTAATGCGCCATCCTCTTTATAGCTAACAAGGTGGCAACGATGCACGCCACCTCGACAAGCATCAATTGCAGCTTGTAAAAATACAGTAGCACTTAAACATGAATCTGGTTGCTTGCGATAGCTTGCTAATAGCTGCTCAGCTTCATTTGGCATTAGCTCTGCAATTGCTTCACCATTTTCATCCAAAATACCGGCTTCTTTACAAAAACCAAGCATTTTATCGGCGCGTAGTTTGAGAGCTACTTGCGTAGCAATTTCTTCAGCAGTTAAATTAAAGCTTTCACCTGTAACAGACGCCGCTATTGGCCCAAGCAGCACAATTCCGTTGTTATCTAACTGGTGGCGAATACCCGCAACATCGATACGTCTCACTCTTCCTGAATGATGATAGTCAACACCTTCATCAACACCTAAAGGCTGAGCAATAACAAAATTACCACTCACCACATTTAAAAATGAGCCAGACATAGGTGTACTACTTAAAGACGTAGATAAACGCGCGGTTATATCGAACTGCATTGCACCCGCAACTTTTTTAATTACATCAAATGTTGCGTTATCAGTTACCCGTATCTCATTATGAAACTGACTAGTTATGCCAACTTGTTCAAGCGCTGCGTTAAACTGTGGACGAGCACCAAACACTAAAACAATCTTAATACCAAGACTAGTTAGTAGCGCGACATCGTTGATGATGCTGCGACAACCAGACTGATCGATCGCCTCTCCGCCAAGCATAACAACGAATGTTTTACCGCGGTGAGCATTAACGTATGGAGTTGACTGGCGAAATCCATCTACCAATTCTGTGGTACGCACGTAATATTTACCTTATTAAAGTCGAATGTTTTAATAAAAACAGATATACAAGCCACAAGTGTAGAGAATTTATATTCACAAATAAAGCATTATTATTCTTAATTTACAGGTGGAATTTTCGTGCATGTTATAAGATAGTGGCAGATACAAAAAAGGCCCGCATAAGCGAGCCTTTTTTAAGAGATTAGAACTGATTACCAGCCTGTCTTCTCTTTAAGTGCATTACCGATGTCAGCTAGTGAACGTACAGTTTTTACGCCAGCAGCTTCTAATGCAGCAAATTTCTCATCAGCAGTACCTTTACCGCCTGCGATGATTGCACCAGCGTGACCCATACGCTTACCTGCAGGTGCAGTAACACCAGCAATGTAAGAAACAACAGGTTTAGTCACGTTGTGCTTGATGTATTCTGCAGCTTCTTCTTCTGCAGTACCACCGATTTCACCGATCATAACGATAGCTTCAGTTTGCTCGTCTTTTTCGAACATTTCTAAAACGTCGATGAAGTTAGTGCCAGGGATTGGGTCACCACCGATACCAACACATGTTGATTGGCCGAAACCAGCGTCAGTAGTTTGCTTAACCGCTTCATAAGTAAGAGTACCAGAACGTGATACGATACCTACTTTACCAGGCTTGTGGATGTGACCAGGCATGATACCGATCTTAGTTTCACCCGGAGTGATAACACCTGGGCAGTTAGGACCGATCATACGAACACCAGTTTCATCAAGCTTAACTTTAACGTCAACCATGTCTAGTGTTGGGATACCTTCAGTGATACAAACGATTAGCTCGATGCCAGCATCGATAGCTTCTAAGATTGCATCTTTACAGAAAGGTGCTGGTACGTAGATAACTGATGCAGTTGCGCCAGTTGCTTCAACAGCGTCACGTACTGTGTTGAATACTGGAAGACCAAGATGCGTTTGACCGCCTTTACCTGGGCTTACACCACCAACCATTTGTGTACCGTACTCAAGCGCTTGCTCAGAGTGGAAAGTACCTTGGCCACCTGTGAAACCTTGACAGATAACTTTTGTATCTTTATTGATTAATACAGACATTATTTGCCCTCCGCAGCAGCAACAACTTTTTCAGCTGCGTCTGTTAGTGATTCAGCAGCGATGATGTTAAGGTCAGAACTAGCTAGTACTTCACGACCAAGTTCAGCGTTAGTACCTTCTAAACGTACTACTACAGGAACATTTACACCTACTTCTTTAACTGCACCGATGATACCTTCTGCGATCATGTCACAACGAACGATACCACCAAAGATGTTAACTAAAACTGCTTTAACGTTGTCGTCAGATAAGATGATCTTGAATGCTTCAGATACACGCTCTTTAGTTGCACCGCCACCAACATCTAGGAAGTTAGCTGGCTTGCCACCGTGTAGGTTTACGATGTCCATAGTACCCATTGCTAGGCCTGCACCGTTAACCATACAACCAACGTTACCGTCTAGTGCAACGTAGTTAAGCTCGAAGCTTGCAGCGTGAGCTTCACGCGCGTCTTCTTGTGAAGGATCGTGCATTTCACGGATTTTAGGTTGACGGTAAAGCGCGTTACCATCTACACCGATTTTACCGTCTAGACAGTGAAGGTTACCTTCGTCTGTAATTACTAGCGGGTTGATTTCTAATAATGCGAAATCGAAATCGTTGAACATGTTTGCAAGACCCATGAAGATCTTAACGAACTGTTTCATTTGAGTAGGGTTTAAACCTAGTTTGAAACCTAATTCACGAGCTTGGTAAGCTTGAGGACCAACTAATGGATCGATCTCAGCTTTGTGAATTAATTCTGGAGTTTCTTCTGCAACTTGCTCGATTTCAACACCACCTTCAGTAGATGCCATGAAAACAACTTTACGAGAAGCACGATCTACTACAGCGCCAAGGTATAATTCGTTAGCGATGTCAGTGCAGCTTTCAACAAGGATTTTAGCTACTGGCTGACCATTTTCGTCTGTTTGGTAAGTAACTAAGTTTTTACCTAACCAGTTCGCAGCGAACTCTTTAACTTCGTCGATTGTTTTAACTAGCTTAACACCGCCAGCTTTACCACGGCCACCTGCGTGAACCTGTGTTTTAACAACCCACATATCACCGCCGATTTTCTCAGCAGCTGCTGCAGCTTCTTCAGGTGTATCGCAAGCGAAACCTTGAGAAACTGGTAAACCATATTCGGCAAAAAGTTGTTTTGCCTGATACTCATGCAAATTCATGATGCTTTATCCAATTTTTTATACTAAAAGAGCTGAATATTTATGCAAAATAAACAGCTATCCCAAATTGCGCACTTAGTATAAATCCCAAGGCTCCACATGAAAACCCCAGTTAGACCAAAGGCGCAAAAAAAAAGCTGTGAACGAGGTTCACAGCTTAGTTTTCATACAACCAGATTAAACATCTAGTAGTAAACGAGTCGGATCTTCAAGTAACTCTTTAATTGTTACTAAGAAACCTACTGATTCTTTACCATCGATTTGGCGGTGATCATAAGATAACGCTAAGTACATCATTGGTAAGATTTCAACTTTACCATTTACAGCCATAGGACGCTCTTGGATTTTGTGCATACCTAAGATTGAAGACTGTGGTAAGTTGATGATTGGTGTAGATAGTAATGAACCGAATACACCACCGTTAGTGATAGTGAAGTTACCACCTGTCATATCATCAATTGATAATTTACCGTCACGACCTTTAAGCGCTAGCTCACGGATACCTTTTTCGATTTCAGCAACTGATAGCTTGTCACAGTCTTTAAGTACTGGTGTAACAAGACCACGTGGTGTAGAAACCGCGATGCTGATGTCGAAGTAGTTGTGATAAACAATATCATCACCGTCGATAGACGCATTTACTTCAGGGAAACGCTTAAGTGCTTCAGTTACTGCTTTCACGTAGAAAGACATGAAACCTAAACGGATACCGTGACGCTTTTCGAAAACTTCTTGGTACTGCTTACGAAGATCCATGATTGGCTTCATGTTAACTTCGTTGAAAGTCGTTAACATTGCAGTTGAGTTTTTCGCTTCAAGAAGACGATTAGCGATTGTTTTACGTAAACGAGTCATAGGAACACGTTTTTGCGTACGGTCACCCATAGGTGCTGCTGGCGCTGCTGCTTCTGCTTTAGGCGCTGCTGCCGGTGCTTTTAAGAATGTATCAACATCTTCTTTAGTTACACGGCCATTTTTGCCAGTACCTTTGATTTTTGATGCATCAAGACCTTTCTCAGCGATTAAACGACGAACTGACGGTGTTAATACGTCAGAGCTGTCATTTGATTCGCTTGCTGGTGCTGCTTCAGCTTTAGGAGCTGCTGCTGCCGGTGCTGCACCCGCTTTAACTGTACCAATTACTTGCTCACCAAGTACTGTTTCGCCTTCAGCGTGAATGTGCTCACCCATGATACCGTCTTCTTGAGCAACAACTTCAAGAACAACTTTATCAGTTTCGATGTCAACAAGGTTTTGGTCGCGTGTTACCGCTTCACCTGGTTGAACGTGCCAAGTAGCAATTGTCGCGTCTGCGACTGATTCTGGAAGTACAGGTACTTTAATGTCCACTTCTTTACCTTCTGATGCTGGTGCTGATTGCGCCGCTGGCGCGTCTTCTGATTGAGCTGGTGCAGAGTCGTCACTTGCTGGTGCAGCATCTGCATCACCAAGTAATGCAATTACTTGTTCGCCAAGTACCGTTGCACCTTCTTCTTGTGAAATTTCAGTGATTACACCGTCATTTGGTGCAACAACTTCTAAAACAACTTTATCTGTTTCGATATCTACTAAGTTTTGGTCGCGGCTTACTTTGTCGCCAACACTTACGTGCCATGTTGCAACAGTAGCATCAGCAACCGACTCAGGAAGTACAGGAACTTTAATTTCTGTGCTCATTGCTTATCCTTTCTTTTCAATAGTAAGCGCATCTGCAACGAGCGCTTGTTGTTCTTTATTATGCACTGACATGTAACCACACGCTGGTGATGCTGATGCTTTACGACCTGCGTAAGTTAATTTAGCACCGGCTGGGATTGCATCAACAAAGTGGTGTTGAGAACAATACCATGCACCTTGGTTTTGTGGCTCTTCTTGACACCAAACAAAATCTTTAACGTGTTGGTAACGCTGCATGATTGTATCCATCTCAGCGTGTGGGAATGGATATAATTGTTCTACACGAACAATAGCAATGTTATTTAATTCTTGCTTACGACGCTCTTGTAGTAGCTCGTAGTAAACTTTACCGCTACAGAATACAACGCGTTCTACTTTATCTGCTGCAATATCATCGATTTCATCGATCATATTATGGAACACACCTTCAGATAACTCTTCAAGTGAAGATGTTGCCAACGGGTGACGAAGTAGCGACTTAGGCGTCATAACAATCAATGGACGACGAAGTGGACGTACTGATTGACGACGAAGCATTGCATAAACTTGCGCTGGTGTTGAAGGAACACATACTTGCATATTGTGATCAGCACACAACTGTAAGAAACGCTCTAAACGTGCCGAGCTATGCTCAGGACCTTGACCTTCGTAGCCGTGTGGAAGTAAACATGTAAGACCACATAAACGGCCCCACTTCTGCTCACCTGAACTTAAGAATTGGTCAAATACAACTTGTGCACCATTCGCGAAGTCACCAAACTGTGCTTCCCACATTACAAGTGACGTAGGTTCAGCTGTTGCGTAACCATATTCAAACGCAAGTACCGCTTCTTCAGAAAGAACTGAGTCATACACTTCAAATGCACCTTGCTTTTCGCTGATATTTTGCAGCGGCAAGTAGGTTGATGCATCTTTTTGGTTATGAACAACAGCATGACGGTGGAAGAATGTACCACGGCCTGAATCTTGACCTGTTAAACGGATATCTGTACCCGCATCAACAAGCGTTGCATAAGCAAGTGTTTCAGCCATCCCCCAATCAAGTGGTTTTTCACCTGTTGCCATTAGCTTACGGTCGTCGTAGATTTTCTTAACGCGCGACTGTGCTTTGTGGCTTTCTGGGAAGCTTGCTACTTTTTCGCCAAGCTCTTTTAACTTTTCAACCGATACTGTTGCATCGTACTCAACATCCCAATCGTGACCAACAAACTTAGCCCAATCAGAAGAGTGCGATGTCTCTAGTTGAATTTCTTCAACAACACAGTTGCCTTTGTCTAAACCGTTACGGTAATCATCAGCAAGTGCTTTTACTTCATTTTCTGAGAATGAACCTTCAGCAACTAATTGATCTGCGTAAATTAGACGAGGTACTGGATGCTTTTTGATTTTTTGGTACATAAGTGGTTGAGTCGCGTTCGGCTCATCCGCTTCGTTATGACCATGACGGCGATAACATACTAAATCAATCACTACATCACGTTTAAACTGGTTTCTGAAATCAAGTGCGATTTGAGTAACAAATGCAACCGCTTCAGGATCGTCAGAGTTAACGTGGAAAATTGGTGCCTGAACCATTTTCGCAATATCAGTACAGTATGGTGTAGAACGTACATCAGACTGTTTAGACGTTGTGAAACCAACTTGGTTATTTACAACAATACGGATACTACCACCACAACTAAATGCATTAGTTTGCGATAAGTTAAATGTTTCTTGTACAACACCTTGACCTGCGATTGCAGAGTCACCGTGAATAGTAATTGGTAATGCTTTAATACCTGACTTATCACCTAGACGGTCTAAACGAGCACGTACCGACCCCATAACCACTGGGTTAACGATTTCTAAGTGAGACGGGTTAAATGCAAGTGCCATGTGCACGTTGCCACCCTTAGTTGCAAAGTCAGATGAATAACCCATGTGATATTTAACATCACCTGAGCCTAATGTGTCTTTGTGTTTACCAGCGAACTCATCGAATAATTCTGATGGGTTTTTACCTAAAACGTTCACTAGTACGTTCAAGCGACCGCGGTGAGCCATACCAATAACAGCTTCTTTTTGTCCGCTTTCACCTGCACGATGAATTAGTTCTTTAAGCATTGGTACTAACGCATCACCACCTTCAAGTGAGAAACGTTTTGCACCAGGGAACTTAGCCCCTAAATATTTTTCAAGACCATCTGCAGCTGTTAATCCTTTAAGGATACGTAGCTTTTCTTCTTTAGAGAACGTTGGACGTGATTGCACTGATTCTAAACGTTGTTGTAACCAACGCTTTTCTTCAGTTGAAGTGATGTGCATATACTCAGCACCAACCGACCCACAATAAGTCGTTTTGAGTGCTTGATATAGCTCACCTAATGGCATGGTTTCGCGACCGACAGCAAACGAACCCACATTGAATTCACGGTCAAAATCAGCTTCAGATAAATCGTGGTACTCTAATTCTAGATCACGAACACGTTCGCGTTGCCAAATACCTAATGGATCTAGGTTGGCATTTTGGTGACCACGGAAACGGAAAGCATTAATAAGTTGTAGCACCTTGACCTGTTTAGGATCACCAGAGCCACCCTCTGCTACCACTACTTCTCTATGCTTGTTTTTAGCAAGCTGTGCAAATTGTGAACGAACTTCTGAATGTTTAACGTCAACATCCACACCATCAACTTTTGGTAATTGTTCGAACACTTCTCGCCATTCTTCTGGCACAGAAGTCGCATCATCTAAGTACGCTTCATAAAGCTCTTCTACGTAAGCAACGTTACCGCCGTTTAAGTGAGAAGATTCTAGCCATGCCTTCATCACACCTTCGTGCATTTATAAGCCCTTTTCTTTAGCGCAGAAATTAATTGTTGTAAAAACAAGGTGGTTAATCACTTAACCACCTTACATATTCAAGCTTTAAACAGCGCGGTTTAAAAGCATTGATTTGATTTGTCCAATTGCTTTGGTCGGGTTAAGACCTTTTGGACACACGCTAACACAGTTCATGATACTGTGACAACGGAACACGCTGAACGCATCGTCAAGGTCAGCAAGACGCTCTTCAGTCGCTGTATCGCGGCTATCAGCCAAGAAACGATACGCATGAAGAAGGCCCGCAGGACCGATGAACTTGTCTGGATTCCACCAGAACGAAGGACACGATGTTGAACAACATGCACATAAGATACACTCATATAAGCCATCTAACTTATCACGTTCTTCGATTGACTGAAGACGCTCACCCGCCGCTGGCGTGTCGTTAATTAGGTAAGGCTTAACTTTTTCGTATTGAGTGTAGAACTGACTCATGTCAATAACAAGGTCACGTACCACAGGTAAACCTGGTAATGGGCGAATTACGATTTTACCTTTGCCACCTTTAAGTAGCGTTGATAAAGGCGTGATACACGCTAAACCATTTTTACCATTCATGTTGATACCGTCTGAACCACACACACCTTCACGGCATGAACGACGGAATGATAATGTTGGATCTTGCTCCTTCAATTGCATAAGGGCATCCAATACCATCATATCTTGGCCTTCTTGCGTTTCTAGCGAGAAGTCCTGCATACGTGGTGCATTATCAACATCTGGATTGTAACGATAAACCGAAAATTGTACTTGTGCCATCGTCTCGCTCCTAGTATGTACGTGCTTTAGGTGGGAAAGCTTCACGCAGTTTCGGCGCGTAGTTTACATCACGTTTGCTCATTTCTTCGCTCTTAGGATCGTAGATTGAGTGACATAACCAGTTTTCGTCATCACGATCTGGGAAGTCAAAACGAGAGTGTGCACCACGGCTTTCTGTACGGAAGTTTGCAGCTACTGCTGTTGAGTAAGCTGTTTCCATCAAGTTATCAAGCTCTAGACATTCGATACGTGCAGTGTTGAACTCAGTCGACTTGTCGTCAAGACGAGCGTACTGAAGACGTTCACGAATTTCTTTAAGCTCTTTAAGACCTGTTGCCATTGCATCACCTTCACGGAATACCGAGAAGTTAAGTTGCATACACATTTGTAGGTCTTTCTTGATTTGTACTGGGTCTTCACCTTGGCCAGCTTTAGAGCTTTCCCAACGGTTAAAGCGTGCAAGTGATGCTTCAAGGTCTGAATCAGACGCATCTTTACCTGCTTCAACACCGTTAAGGTACTTACCTAAGAAGTTACCAGCTGCGCGGCCGAATACAACTAAGTCAAGTAGTGAGTTACCACCTAGGCGGTTAGCACCGTGTACAGATACACATGCAATCTCACCAACAGCGAATAAACCTTCAACTACTTTCTCTTGGCCGTTTGCATCAATTTGTAATGCTTGACCATTTACGTTAGTTGGAACACCACCCATCATGTAGTGACATGTTGGGATAACTGGAATTGGCTCTTTAGCTGGATCAACGTGTGCGAATGTTTTCGCAAGGTCACATACGCCTGGAAGACGTAAGTTAAGTGTTTCTTCACCTAAGTGGTCAAGCTTAAGCTTGATGTGTGGACCATAAGGACCATCGCAACCACGACCTTCACGGATCTCAGTCATCATTGAACGAGCAACAACGTCACGAGACGCTAAGTCTTTTGCATTTGGAGCGTAACGTTCCATGAAGCGTTCGCCGTCTTTATTTAGAAGGTAACCACCTTCACCACGACAACCTTCAGTTACAAGTACACCGGCACCGGCGATACCTGTTGGGTGGAACTGCCACATTTCCATATCTTGCATTGCAACGCCAGCACGTGTAGCCATACCAACACCATCACCAGTGTTGATGTGTGCATTCGTTGTCGATGCATAGATACGGCCTGCACCACCTGTTGCTAAAACAACAGCTTTTGATTTGAAGTAAACAACTTCACCAGACTCGATGTCGATTGCTGTACAACCAACAACGTGACCGTCGCTGTTTTTAACTAAATCTAGTGCGTACCACTCAGAGAATACGTTAGTTTTGTTTTTAACGTTCTGTTGGTATAAACAGTGTAATAACGCGTGACCTGTACGGTCAGCTGCTGCTGCAGTACGTGCAGCCTGTTCACCACCAAAGTTTTTCGACTGGCCGCCGAAAGGACGTTGATAAACACGGCCATTTTCAAAACGAGAAAATGGTAAACCCATGTTTTCTAATTCAGTAATAGCTTCTGGGCCTGTTTTACACATATATTCGATAGCGTCTTGGTCACCGATAAAATCGGAACCTTTAACAGTATCGTACATGTGCCATTCCCAGTTATCTTCATGTGAGTTACCCAGCGCAACCGTAATACCACCCTGTGCAGACACAGTGTGAGAACGTGTAGGGAAAACTTTTGAGATAAGTGCACAGGTTTTGCCTGATTCAGTGATAGCTAGTGCTGCGCGCATACCCGCACCACCGGCACCAATCACTACAGCGTCAAATTCACGAACAGAATAATTCACTTAAACACCCCATAAAACGATTAGACCAATTGCTACGTAAGCAACAGCCATAAGGTTTAATACAAAGCCTAAAACAGCACGTAATTTAGCGCATTTAACATAGTCAGTAAGAACTTGCCAAAGGCCGATACGGGTGTGAACCATGATGCAAACTAGGGTAATTAAGGTAAACCCTTTCATTGCTAGGTTAGAGAATAGGCCTTGCCAGGCTTCGAAAGTGACTTCTGGCGTACATAAAAAATAGCCGATAATAAAAATCGCGTAAGCGCTGATTATTAATGCTGTTGCACGTAGTGATACGAAATCTTGTACACCATCACGTTTAAGAGTTGCTTGATTTAAAACCATATCCACACTCCTGCTAGAATTGCAGCTACAACACCTAAAGCTAATGCAACTTTAGCGCTGAAGTTACCTGATTCAAGTTCTTCCCAGTGACCCATGTCCATAATGATATGACGGATACCACCAATTAAGTGATACGCCAATACAGAAATGGTGCCCCATGCTATGAATTTGGCAATGAATCCGCTGAACAGACCCTTGACGAATTCAAAACCTTCTGCAGAAGAAAGAGACTCAGACCAAGCCCAAATGACAAACGTTAAAGCAAAAAATAATGCAACACCGGTGACGCGGTGTAAAATTGATGCTTTAGCCGTTGCCGGCATAGATATAGTTGTTAGATCTAGATTTACAGGTCTTTGCTTTTTCACAGTTACTTGCCCATCTTGCCCTTATCGGGCTCATCTACTTGTTTTTCTAAAACCCATCAAAATGAATTTCGATGGAACTATCTAAGTAAACCGTGTTGATACACAAAAAGTTCACACTTATGCAAAACTCAAATGTAAAAATAAAGTTTACCTACAGACAATACGGTATAAAACCTTGGATAGTATATATAGCCAAAGGTCTTTTTACAATTCTTGTTTAGTAAGAGACGTTTGCGAATTAGCCAATAGTATAATATTTAATCCTGACAGAATATTTATTATCCATTTGTGCATAATGTTTATAAAAATTGACTTTATACCCCTCTTTCACGTTAAAATGAAAAGAATGTGCTTAAACAGATTCAGAACATAACAATCAGAGTTGTTATCTTAATAGGAGATAAATAGATGGCGGATAAGAAAGCCACGGTCCATATTGATGGTCTTGATCCAATCGAACTTCCAATTTACCAAGGCACTGCTGGCCAAGACGTAATCGACGTACGTACGTTAGGTTCACACGGTCACTTCACTTACGACCCAGGTTTCATGTCGACCGGTTCTTGTGAATCTTCAATCACTTACATCGATGGCGGCAAAGGTGTTCTATTACACCGTGGTTACCCAATCGAGCAATTAGCTGATGAATCAAACTACATCGAGCTTTGCTACTTACTATTAAACGGCGAATTACCGACTAAAGAACAATACGAAGCGTTTGCTCAAGAAATCACGCACAACACAATGCTTGATACTAAAATCGCAAACTTCTTCCAAGGTTTCCGCTTTGACGCTCACCCAATGGCAATGCTGTGTGGTGTTGTAGGTGCTCTTTCTTCTTTCTACCACGAAGATTTAGACATTACTGACGCAACACAACGTAAAACAAGCGCAATCAAGCTAGTTGCTAAACTACCAACTATCGCTGCGATGGCTTACAAATACAATGTAGGTCAACCGTTTGTTTACCCACGTAACGACTTAAGCTTCGCTGAAAACTTCTTACACATGATGTTCTCAGTACCAGCTGAAGAATACAAAGTAAGCCCTGTTCTTGCTAAAGCAATGGACAAAATCTTCATGCTTCACGCTGACCATGAGCAAAACGCATCAACGTCAACTGTTCGTCTAGCTGGTTCTTCAGGTGCTAACCCTTACGCGTGTATCGCGGCTGGTATCGCATCTCTATGGGGCCCTGCGCACGGTGGTGCTAACGAAGCATGTCTTAACATGTTAGAAGAAATCGGCTCTGTTGACCGTATCGACGAGTACGTTGCTAAAGCGAAAGATAAGTCTGATCCTTTCCGTCTTATGGGCTTTGGTCACCGCGTATACAAAAACTTCGACCCACGTGCGACAGTAATGCGTCAAACATGTCACGAAGTACTTGCTGAGCTAAACATTCAAGATCCACTTCTTGATATCGCTATGAAGCTTGAGCAAATTGCACTTGAAGACCCATACTTCGTTGAGAAGAAACTTTACCCTAACGTAGATTTCTACTCAGGTATCATCTTAAAAGCAATCGGTATTCCAACAAGCATGTTCACTGTAATCTTTGCAATGTCACGTACTGTTGGTTGGATCTCTCACTGGGATGAGATGCTTTCTCAACCTGGTCACAAGATCAGCCGTCCTCGTCAGTTATACACTGGTGAAACTTCACGCGATTACGTACCAACAGACAAGCGTTAATACGAATTTGCGTTTAAAAAAGGCCGCTATGCGGCCTTTTTTGTTGCCCTGCACTTGTCTATTTGTGCAAAGTAATTAAAATCGTCGCATTCTTGTAGCTTAAGGCCTTTCATGTTCGATATCACAAAAATACGTGCTGACTTTCCAATACTGAATGAAACAGTCAATGAGCAGCCTTTGGTGTATTTAGACTCAGCGGCTACCTCGCAAAAGCCACAGGCAGTTATTAATGCCCTTAGCCGATTTTATAGCCATGAGAACGCCAATGTGCACCGCGGCCGCCATACCCTCAGTGAAAACGCGACACGCAACTATGAACAAACCCGAACGCTACTTGCAGATTATTTTTCTGTAAAAAGTAATGAGATAGTGTGGACCAAAGGCGCAACCGAATCGATTAATTTAATCGCAAATGGTCTGGCTTCGAGGCTTAATCCTGCCGATAAAATTGCCCTATCTGCTATTGAACACCACGCCAACATAGTCCCTTGGCAACAGCTAGCTCAGCGTACCGGTGCAGAAGTCATTATTTTGCCGATAGAAAATGATTTAACTATTAATAGCGTGCACTGTAGTGAATTTATCAAGCAACAAAAGCCTAAAATAGTCGCTATTACCCATGCATCAAATACCCTTGGGAATATCACTGATTTAGCGCCAATCATTAGCGCATGTAAAGCCATTAATGCTATTTCGGTTATTGATGGTGCGCAGGCAGCGATGCATTTACGCCCTAATTTACAAGAGATCTCCTGTGATTTTTACGTGTTTTCTGCCCATAAAATGCTCGGGCCGACAGGTTTAGGAGGCCTATATGGCCGATTTGAGCTGTTAAATTCGCTCGATGTATATCAAACCGGTGGCGAAATGATCGAAACAGTGAACCTAACACACAGCACTTTTCGTGATGCGCCGGGTAAATTTGAAGCAGGAACACCCAATATTGCAGGTGTCATTGCCTTTAGTGAGGCAATAAATTATTTAACATCGTTAGATTTTCAGCAAATGCGTCAACATGAGCATACAGTTTTTGACTATGCGATAAAACAATTATCAGCTATCGATGGTATTAATATCTATTCAAACCAAATACATAACATTGGTAACATTAGTTTTAATTATCGCGATGAACATCCGTTTGATTTAGCCACCCTACTGGATGGATTTGGTGTTGCGGTACGTAGTGGCCATCATTGTACGCAACCTATTATGAGCCATTTAGGCATCCCAGGTACTGTAAGAGCAAGTTTTGCGTTATATAACACTAAAGCTGATGTCGATGCCTTTGTCAGTGCTGTTAAAAGTAGTATTGAGTTATTAGATTAATTTTGGATAAGTTATGAATTCAGCGTTTGAAGCCGTTAGTAAAAACATTGAAACAGCTGCTGGGTGGCAGCAAAAATATCGCCAAATAATGCTCTTAGGTAAGCAATTACCTGTTATGCCTGAAGTACTCAAAGTAGATGATGCTCTAGTTAAAGGCTGTGAAAGTAAAGTTTGGCTATATATCGACTTTGATCACACAGAAAACAGCCTGGTTTTAGCGGGCGATTCAGATACTCGCATCGTTAAAGGACTATTGGCTTTAATTTTAGCCTTATACAATGGTCTAACACCGGAGCAAGCAGCGCAAATTAATGCCTATGATGAATTTGAACGACTCGGTCTAATTAGCCATTTGAGCCCTTCTCGTGGGAATGGTATTAAAGCCATGGTTGATAAAATTCAAACCATGGCTGAACAAAAACAATAAGTTTTATAAACTACGCTGTTTTTTATCTAGGTATTTTCTAATCGCTTTGGCTGCAACAAAAAAGCCAAAGCTGCCTGTTACCATGGTTGCAGAGCCAAAACCATTATTACAGTCCATATTCATTGAACCATCTGCACCTTGTTTTGCTTGGCAAACCTCACCTTCGGAGGTTGGATATACAAGCTGCTCTGTAGAATAAACACAATCGACGTTAAATTTTCGCTTTGGATTGCTACTAAAGTTGTACTGTTTTCGCAAAATATAACGTACTTTTGCAAGCAATGGATCATGAGTTGTCTTTGCAACGTCACCAAAACTGATTTGACTCGGGTCGGTTTGCCCGCCTGCTCCTCCGGTGGTAATAACCGGTAGTTTTATGCGTTTACAGTGAGCAATAAGCGCTGCTTTTTCTTTTACAGCATCAATACAATCAATTACATAGTCAAAACCTTTAATATGCTCACGAATGTTATCTAGCGTAATGAAATCGTCAATAACATTAATTTTGATATCTGGGTTTATCAACTCACAACGTGTTTTCATCGCTTCTACTTTTGCTTCGCCTACGGTGCCAGTTAAAGCATGAATTTGACGATTAACATTCGTTGCACAAATATCATCTAAATCAATGAGGGTTAGTTGCCCTACACCCGTTCGAGCCAATGCTTCAGCAGCCCAACTACCTACGCCACCAATACCAATGACACAAAAATGTGCTTGTTGTAACCAATCAAATTGTTGATGACCATATAAACGTTTAATGCCACCAAAACGGATGTCTTGTGTTGTTTCTTTCATTTACCAATCCAACGTCCAAGGAGCTGTCCACTCTTTGAATTCGTCTGAGTTAAAAACTTCATTAAGATGAGCACCTAAAGTGTAATCGCATCGATATTCTTTAAGCTGCCCTTTATAGCTAAATTGTAGTGCATAGGCATGCAAGTTTGTGCGCTCGTCTTCACTACCCGCATAGGTACTATCACCTAGAATTGGAGCGCCTAAGCTTTTCATTGCGACTCTAAGCTGATGTGTTTTACCAGAGAATGGCTTTAACAAGTATGCACGAAGCCCTGGTCGAATACTTTTTGAATAAAAGCGTGTGATAGCAGGGTTCGTTTGGCTCTTTAACAGCTTAAATGCACCACGACGACTTTTTTGCATATCCCCTTTTATCCAACCTTGCTTTTTCTTAGGCTTAGCATCACTAACGGCCAGATAAAACTTATTTATTTTATGATCAGAAAATAGTGAAGTGAATTCGGCTGCAGCTTCTTTGTTACGGGCTAATATAATTAAACCTGATGTCACTTTATCTAGCCGATGAACCGGATAGAGCTTCTCATTAACAAGCTCTTCAGCAAGTACGACAAAACCAGCACATTGTTCACTATGAAAGCTCACTCCTGCTGGTTTATAAAAAACAAAGAAGTCATCTTCAATGGCATGAAGATGAACATTGTTTACATCATGCATTTTTTAGTGGCCAAGCACTGCAATAACGCGCGCTAAATCTTCAGGAGTATCTACGCCTGCTTGCGGTGCACACAGAGCTTTTGCGATTTTAATTTTGTGACCATGATAAAGTACACGAAGCTGCTCTAATGACTCTAAAAGCTCTAATTGAGATTCTGGTAATTCGATGTAGTCTTTAATGAAGCCAGCACGATAAGCATAAATACCAATATGGCGCGCAAAATCAGCAAAATTTAGCTTATCTAGGTCATCATTCATCATCGCATCACGGTGATAAGGGATAGGCGAGCGCGAAAAATACAGTGCGTTGTTGTCTGCATCGTTAATGACTTTCACGCAATTGGGATTAAATACATCGTCAATCTCATCAATGCTGGTGCTCAAAGTCGCCATTGGCGCATCAGAATCAGCAAGTAGCATGGCAACTTGAGATACATTTTCGCTTGCCAATAAAGGCTCATCACCTTGCACGTTGACAACAATAGTGTCACTTTCAAGCTTTAACTGTTCAACAACTTCAGCTAAACGCTCTGTGCCTGATTGGTGATCTTCACGTGTCATCAATACATTATCAGTAAACTTCTTTACTGCATCAAACACTGTTTGATGATCAGTCGCTACATAAACTTGTGATGCACCGGACGCAACTGCTTTTTCATAAACATGTTGGATCATTGGTTTACCACAAATATCGGCAAGTGGTTTACCTGGTAAACGCGTCGATGCGTAGCGAGCGGGGATAACGACTACGAATTCCACTTATCAACCTCTTCTTGGCTTAATTCACGGGCTTCATTTTCTAAAAGCACCGGGATATCGTCTTTGATTGGGTACGCTAGTTTCGCAGCGGTACTGATAAGCTCTTGATTTTCTTTATCAAGACGTAATTTACCTTTACACACTGGGCAAGCGATAATTTCAAGTAATTTTGTATCAAAGGCCATTGAGGATCCCTTTTTGTTTTAATAATAAATTAAGTTTTTCGATAACTGCTGCTGTTGGCTTTGCATCAACAGGTAAATAATACCAATTTGGTTTAGCAAAACTAAAGCATTTAACTGCATCTTTTTCTGTCATAAATACAGCGTCATCTGCAAAATCGCTAAAGTCATTTGCTTGGTAGGCATAATGATCACGAAAATGATGAGTCGATAGTAAGTTAATGCCTTGCTGCTCAAGACTTATTTCAAAGCGTTTGGGGTTACCAATAGCACTGACCGCATGGCCTTTATCTTGAACTGAATTGGCAAGTTCTGAATTACTTACGGTTCGAAATGGGCTTGATGCTAAATTATAGCGGCTTTGAGCGTTGCCACCATTTTCTATGACTAAATCAACCGACTTTAAGCGTGCTTTGGTTTCACGAAGTGGACCAGCAGGCATTAATAAACCGTTACCAAATTGGCGTTCACTATCAACGATACAACATTCGATATCACGCGCCATTTTATAATGCTGCATGCCATCATCAGAAATAATGACATCTATATCATGTTGCTCTAAATTTTTTATACTCGCTTGTCGGTCAGGGCCAACCATTACAACACAACCTAGGCGGCGCTTAATAAGTACAGGTTCGTCACCCGCTTGCGTTGTCGTCGTTTGTTCAGTCACTAACAAAGGATACGAATCAGACTGACCACCGTAGCCACGGCTGATCACAGCCACTTTTAAACCTTGCTGCTGTAAGTACTCAGCAAGCCAAATAACAAATGGCGTTTTGCCGTTTCCACCCACACTAATGTTACCAACCACAATAACCGGAACATGCGCTTTAAATGCTTTTAGTATATTTAGCTTATAAAACAAAGCACGAAGCGTTGAGATTAGCCAAAAAAGCACACTGAAAGGTAACAGCAGAACGCTGAGTAAGCCTGGTTTTTTATACCAGCTTTTTTCAATAACACTCACTACTGCTCACCAAATTGCATCTTACATAACGCACTATAGGTACCGTCTTTTTCAAGCAGCTCGCTATGTGTGCCCTTTTCGATAACTTGACCATGGTCGATAACATAAATGCAATCACTGTTTTCTATTGTTGATAAACGGTGTGCTATCACAATCGATGTTTTTTCTTTCATTAAGCTATCAAGTGCTTGCTGAATCAGTTTTTCAGATTCAGTGTCAAGTGCAGATGTCGCCTCATCAAGAATCAAAATAGGGGCATTTTTTAATATTGCACGTGCAATGGCTATTCGCTGACGCTGGCCGCCTGACAACATAACGCCGTTTTCACCCACCATGGTATCTAACCCTTCTGGTAAGTCTTTAACAAACTCCCAAACATGGGCTTGCTTGGCAACCGCCATTAACTCCTCGCTTGTTAATTCGCGGTCAAGGCCATAGCAAATATTATTCGTGATGGTGTCGTTAAATAAAACCACTTGCTGTGAAACCAGTGCAAATTGCTTACGTAAGTCTGTCAGTTTGTAATCAGCGATGTTGACGCCATCAAGCAAAATTTCACTGTCACCTTCAAGCTCATAATAACGCGGCAATAAATTTGAGATGGTCGATTTACCTGAGCCAGAACGGCCAACCAATGCGATGCTTTCGCCGGCATTAATCGAAAGTGATAAATTCTTTAATACAGGCTCATCTTTCGTTGGGTATTTAAAGGTCACATTGTTTACTTCAATTTTCCCAGTTACTTTATCAACGCTGTAAGTGCCAGTGTCTTTTTCTACTTCTTCATCAAGTACTAAAAAGATACTTTGCGCTGCCGAAATACCACGTTGTAAATCACTATTAACGTTAGAAAGTTGCTTCAGTGGCCGTAATAACATCATCATTGATGAAATAAGTAATACGAAGTCACCTGAACTGATGGTATCAATCATCGACGGCATAGAAACAACCCATAAAATCACGGCCATCGCGCTTGCTGCCAAAATTTGGATAACAGAAACGCTTAACGCTTTAGTTGCATCCATTTTAATGCGCTGCTGACGATTATGATTATTAATAGTCGAGAATTGCGATATCTCTTGCTGTTGACCACCAAAGCCATGTATCACTTTATGACCAGATAGCATTTGCTCTGAGCTGCGAGTTACTTGGCCCATAGCAGATTGGATTTTTTTCGAAATCATACGAAAACGTTTCGATACAAAGGCAACGATCACGGCCACAAGCGGAATAATAACTAAAAATATTAGTGATAGCTTCCAGCTGGTATAAAACATATTAAAAAGTAAGAAAACAACAAACGCCCCTTCTCTAACAACAATTAACAGGGCTTTGGTAATGGCTTGTTGAACCTGCTCAGTATCAAAGGTGATTTTAGAGATTAAATCGCCATTTGAATTTTTATCATGAAAAGACACCGGCAGGTGTAAAATATGTTCGAATAATTGTTGGCGCAACGTTCTTACAACTTGAGAGCCAACATAACTTAAACAGTACGACGACATATAGTTAAACATGCCACGACCTAATACCAATGCAATCACAACAAATGGTGCATAAGTTAAAACATCAGTGTTACGATCATTTAAACCTTCATCAATGAAGGGCTTCATTAAATTGATAAACAATGCATCCATGGCTGAATAGCCAATCATGCCTACAATGGCGAAAAACGCGATTAACTTATAATCACCCACATAACTGATTAATCGCTTATAGATTTGGGATGTAGTTTGATCCATAACACTCTCTTATTCATAGACTTCGACTATTGTAGCCTTTAGGGGGTAAAAACAAAACGTCAATCTTGTTCGAACCAATAACTTTCCTGCTCTCGCGCAAATTCTAAGCGATACGTATCTGAATAAAATTTTATGCGTATATGGCCATACTTTGCCGTCGATAACTGCTGTATATGGTGTTGGTTATAACGATTTACAACCTCTGGGTGAGGAAAGTGCCATTGCCCTTGGTAAGCAGATGAATGGATAACTACTTCAGGATTTACTGCATCTATAAATTCATAACTGGAAGAGGTATTACTGCCATGATGGGGGCTTATTAAAATAGTCGCTCGTAAATCCACCTCCTCTTCAATAAGTTTAGCTTCTGCCGCTGCTGATATATCTCCAGTTAGTAAAAGTGAATAATTAAAACCTGTTACTTTTAATAAGCAAGACTGGTCATTGCGACTCGCTTTTTCTACCTTTGCTGTAAAACTTCTGATATTGAGCTCAGCAAGTTTGAGGTTGGTTGTTTTGCACTTATTTAACAGTCCCTGAGGATGAAAAGTAGCTAAAGTGTGTTGATAGCCAGCCACTTTCCAACTTGCTAAACCACCAGAGTGGTCGTTATCTAAGTGGCTTACTATGGTGGCAATCACAGATAGCTGCTGTTTATTGATGTTGTTAAGTAATACGCGGTGTACATAATCATAACGGCCAAAATACTGTGGGCCTAAATCATAAATTATCGCTTTATTTTTGCTGCTTACCATCACCATTAAGCCATGCCCGACATCAAACACATCCATCCGAAAATTAGCTTCTGGCTGTAATTCACTATCAACGGCATATATACAAACAGGAATTAAACACACATATTTATTAGGGCTAAAGTACAACAGCAGAAGTGTTATGTAACTGATGATCAATAATGAGAAATTAAACTCATTGAACGACAACCAACGCCAGTCATTAGGGATAGAAAGCAATAGTTGATAACTAAAATACAGGGCACTGTCGATCAGTGATAACAGACCTGAAATATCCAGTAGGCTAGAAATCAGACTATAAAAAATCAACAAAGGCAATAACAGCACACCAACCAAGGGCACAGCAATAAGGTTAATCAATAAACCTATCACGCTAGTACCTGAAAAGTAATATAAGGATAGCGGTAGTAAACCAACAAATAAAGCGCATTGAACTTGCAGTAGCTGTACAAATCGCTTTAAAAAACTAAGTGACAAATTAATTGTTTTTTTAGTCAGTAGAAAGATGATCGTAACGGCCAAAAAACTGAAATAGAGCCCAGGATTCAACAGCGTAAATGGGTCTATAAACAACACCACACTCAAGGCGTACAAAATTGAACGCCAACGCACTGGGTTTTTTCCTAAGTTATAGATTACAAGGTAGCAGCCTAACATTAGCAGCGCCCGGCTTGCAGAAACTATAAAATCACTTAAGTAAACATAAACGAGCGAGCAACTGAACCCTATTACAACAAATAGCTTATTTAATTGAATTGATTGGCTTACACGAAAGTGACTCACTCTTAACAGCCACTTACTACTATAAAAACCGACTGCGAAGATAAGTCCGATATGAAGACCCGAAATAGCAAGTAGATGAGACAATCCTAATTCACGCAAGTGCTTTTTATCTTCATAACCTATTTTACTTTTATCACCGGTTAAAAGTGCATAATAAAGCCATTGTAATCGTGTGTTTGCCGTAATTTTATCAATATAAGTGCGGTAACTCACACGCAGGGAGTCATATTGATGATGATTTAAATAGCTTATCTCTCCTACGCTTCGGCCTTTATAAAATACTCGCTCAAGTAATGCTTGCCGTTCTCTATTAAAACTGTAGAAATTTTTTACTGACCGATAAGGTTTAAGTTTGAGTACTGCGCTTAATTCATCTCCACTAGTAACAGGTTTATCTGAAGTAATGCTGAGCATTGCATTAGGAGCAGGTCGGATGCTTGTAGGGCAAGATTCAATATGTTTCAGACTTGCTTTAATGTAGTAAGGGCTTTGTTCACTGTATGTTTCAACTACCTCAAATCGAACTAATCGGCTTTGTTGATAATCGATTTCGCAGTCAGAGATTGAGTAAAAGATGAAGTAATGAAAAATCACTACCAAAATAGCGCAAATAAACCCTGACAATAGAGTTAAAAAAGGCTTAAAATAGGCACCTGCTAGCAATACAGCAAAACTCATTATATAAAACGCCGCAGTGTCAAATGTATATAGGGTGAAAAAACAGCCTATGACAAAGCCGCTGCATAACCAAATAGATGTAAATGGTTGCTTTAAATGGCTAAGAAAACGATCCAACGCTTTTTACCTGATCATAACAAGGTAAAAGAACACAAGTATTTAAGAATTTTTGGTCGTTTATTGCATGATGCCAATTTATGGCACTTAAATAGACGCTCAGCACGCGGTGCATTTGCTGTTGGTTTATTTTTTGCGTTCATCCCTGTTCCTTTTCAAATGGTTCTTGCAGCCGCCCTGGCTATTCCATTTCGAGTAAATTTACCGATTTCTGTTGCAACCGTGTGGATCACGAACCCACTAACCATGCCTCCTATTTTCTATTGTTCATATATTGTAGGCACAATTGCCCTTGCTCAGCCACAACAGCACTTCCAATTTGAACCAAGCTGGCAATGGTTTATAGATAGCCTTACAACAATTGGCCCAGCCTTTTTAGTTGGCTCACTTATTTGTGCTACTGCTGCTGCTATCATCGGTTATTTTGCTACCGACATGCTTTGGAAACGCTCAGTCCGAAAAGCATGGATACATCGCCATAAAAAATAACTGATTTCAGTATAGACAAAAAACCCAGCTTAAAGCTGGGTTTTTTAATATTGATTAGTAAGTCTCGATTACGAAACGATTACTTTTTAAAGAAGCGACGTGCAGCTGCAAATGGTAATAGCAATAAAGCATACCATGGGAAGCTTGCTGATTGACGCTCGTATTGTTCAATCTCTTCTGCAGGACACTCTTCAACACTGCCATCAATTGGTGTTAACTTAACAGCCACTGCGACACTTTCATATTCGATATTGCCATTAACATCGACTACAACGTTACCGAATGAATCTGTCTTTTCAACAGTTTTAGTCGCAACACCGAAGATTTCATTATTGTTGTTAATTGATTTCGCTTCAGCAACCGTGTATTTAAAGCGAGTCTCACCATCTTCTTCATAACAAGGTAATAAATCGTTTAAGTTAACAACTGAATCTTCACCAATGGTGTACATGAAACCTTCACGACGACGCGTAGAAGTATTATAAATATCTGTTTCACCCTCACCAACAACAATACCATTATCATTAATATCGTTAGCTAATGAGCTTGAGCTTGAGAAGTAATCCGTTGGGAAAACAACACTGTCGCTATTTTTATCATAGTAAAAGAACTTAGTTCTATTCGTACCATCAATACGTTTAGTTGCATAACCGACTACAACATCATCATTGTTAACAGCTAATGGCTGACCTGAAATCCAATCGTCCTCTTGGTCGATAAACTCTTTCACTTCACCATTTTCGAAAATAACAGGCATACTAATACGTGTGCTATTACTCTTGTAACGCACATCAGACGTACCAACCACTAAACCATTTTCGTTTATCGCAAGTGCGTTACTACGGAACGCGAAATCTTCATCATCTTCAGGCGTTAAACCTAAGCCATACATTTCTGTATTGGTGATGTTTAGATTACTGTCTAATGTCCACTTAACAGCTCGTTTATTATAAATACCCGTTGAATAAGTACGGTTGTACGCTTCAACACAGTCTGAAACTGGTTCATCTTCGCCATCACAGTTATCAGTAATATCATCCAGTGGATCAACCGCAATATCAGTAGAGACAGTGCCTACAACTTCATAGCCATTTGCTGTTTTGATAATGTCATTTGCTGAGCTAACACCACCGTACTCATCAAACTCTGGTGCAAGTTCTACTTTTACACCGTCTTCGGTGATAACAATTGCACGGCTAATGAAGTCTCTTAAAAAGTGGGTTTCTTCTTCGTCTTCATCTGTTTGTGTGAATGATGTTTTTTCGTAAGGTGCGCTTCCCCAACCAACCATAACACCGTCATCTGTTACAGCATTTAGTAAGTTAGAAGTTGAACGTGTTAAGCCATCAAAATCAAGTGACTGTTCATCAAACAAAACTTGCTCTGAAGCACCTTCAGATGTGTAAAGCGTTGCAATTGCACTTGATAGTTTTTGATATTCAGAGTCAGTTGAGCGACCAGTTAAAAAACTAACCATAAATGAATGTGCATCTGCATTGGTATTTACCGCATCGTTGCTAGCAATATCGTCAAGTGTGAATGTAATTTCTTTATCAATGAGTTCGTATTGCGCTTCAGCAGTATCATAAGCTGATTCAAGATAGCTATCATCTGTGAAATCAATATATGAAATATCAATAGGTAGCTTATAAAGACCGTTTGCTAAGCCTATGATGTGACCGTTTTCACTAACATCTGTTACGTAGTTAAATTTAGCGCCATCAACGCCACCTAATTCTTCTAATTTATAGGTTGCGCTCATCGCTGAGGTACTTAGGGTGGCTAAAATACTGGCAGCGAGTAATTTGTATTTCATTTTAATCCTTACTACTGATTCTTTAAATCTTCGAGTTCTTCCCAGCGCTCAAAAGCGACTTCAAGCTCAGACTCTAACTCGGCTAAATGGTTCAATGCTTCTGTTGTAATTGCAGCATCTTGCTTAAAAAAGTCAGGGTCATTAACCACAACTTGCTGAGCGTCTAACGCTTTTTCAAGTTGTTCCACTTTACTGGGTAATTCTTCTAATTCAAGTTTTAATTTGTAAGAGAGTTTATTACTTTTCTTTGGTGTTTTATCTTGGCTAACAACGGCCGGCTTTTCTTGCTTAATTTGTTGCTGTTGTTGTTTTTCTTGCTCAGCTAAATGAGCGGCATACGCTTCATAGTCGCTATAACCACCAACAATGTCGGTTATCTTGCCGTTACCTTCAAATGCCCATACAGAATTACAGGTATTATCAATAAATTCACGGTCATGGCTTACAATCAGCACGGTGCCCTGATATTGGTTGATGATCTCTTCTAAGAGCTCTAAAGTTTCAATATCGAGGTCATTGGTTGGCTCATCGAGAACAATAATGTTAGATGGCTTTAAAAATAACTTTGCTAATAATAAGCGGTTTTTCTCACCACCTGATAGCGCTTTTACTGGCGTACGCGCTCTTGCCGGTGGAAATAAGAAGTCTTGTAAGTAACCAAGCACATGACGTGAGCGCCCGCCCATCATCACTTCTTGCTTACCTTCAGCTACGTTATCTTGTACTGTGGCTTCTTCATCAAGCTTTTGACGATACTGATCAAAATAAGCAAACTCTAAATTAACACCTTGCTTAACACTGCCGCTATCTGGTGTTAAGTCACCAAATAAAATTTTAAGCAGTGTTGTTTTGCCAATACCATTGGGTCCGACAAGGCCAACACGATCGCCACGCATAACAAGGGTCGAGAAATCCTTCGCGATCACTTTATCTTTAAATGCATGACAGATGTTTTTCGCTTCGAATACTAATTTACCTGAACGCTCCGCTGTTTCAATATTGAAATCGGTTTTACCGACCTGATCAACACGCTGCTTACGCTCTTTACGTAACTCTTTTAAAGCGCGCACACGGCCTTCATTACGCGTTCTACGTGCTTTAATACCTTGGCGGATCCACGCTTCTTCTTCTGCTAAGCGTTTATCAAATAGTGCGTTTTGTGTTTCTTCTACTTTTAAATCATGCGCTTTTTGCTCAAGGTACGTCGCGTAATCGCCAGGGTACGAAACCAGCTTACCACGGTCTAAGTCAAGAATACGGGTTGCAACTGCTCGAATGAATGCACGGTCGTGAGAAATAAAAACGATACCGCCTTTAAACTCTTTTAAAAACTGCTCAAGCCAAATAACACTACTCATATCTAAGTGGTTGGTAGGCTCATCAAGTAGCAGTAAATCGGGTTCACTAACCAAGGCTCGTGCAAGGGCAACTTTACGTAGCCAACCACCCGATAATGATTCAAGCTTGGCTTCTGGATCTAACTCTAAGCGAGATAAAACGAGCTGAATACGGGTATCAAAACGCCAGCCATCAACGGTTTCTAATTGATTAGATAAACGCTCTAATTTGTTAAGCAATTTATCGTTATAGTCAGTTTGCATTTGATTACTAACTTGGTGATATTCTATCAGTAAGTTAGCGATGTCAGGCATACCCTGCGCTACATAATCAAATACTGAGCCTTCCGCCCCTTTTGGTGGATCTTGCTCTAAACGTGAAATGCGAATACCGCCTAATTGGTTGATTTCACCATCATCCAATGTCACTTGGCCATCAAGCACTTTTAATAGTGTTGATTTACCTGCACCGTTTCGACCAACGATACAAACACGCTCACCTGACTCAATAACGGCATCGGCATCATCTAGTAGTGGATGCGTACCATAAGCGAGTTGAGCTTTGGCTATTCTGATTAAATCCATCGTGATTACTACTCTTATTCTTTATTATCAGCAATAAATTGCGCTAATTGCTCAGCATCAAAAGGCCAAAATAATTTCTCGCCTTGATGAGATTCCACAACCGGAATACTGGTTTGGTAAAGTTCAATCAGCTGTTCACTGTCCATAATGTCTTTTGCTACAAACGAAGCGTTTGCAGCAATTAATAATTCATCGGCCATTTCACACAGATGACAGCCATCAGTGTGGTACAGGGTAAAATTAGCCATGAGTAATAAGCCAGCTATTATGAATTTGCTTATTACGTTTAAAATCTGGTGATAAAGTCTTGTCAGAAATGTTTTCTGCTTTTAAACCCAGACCCATTAGCCCTACTTCATCCATGTTAAAGCCACGCTTATTGTTTGAGAATATAAGCGTACCGTTCGGGCTTAAAATCTTCTTAACCCAGGTAAGAAGTTTGATGTGGTCGCGCTGAACATCAAACGCATCTTTCATACGTTTTGAGTTTGAGAACGTCGGTGGATCTAAGAAAATTAAATCATATTGGCCTTGTGCATACTCAAGCCACTTCAAGCAATCTGCTTGCTCAAAACGATAGCGTGTATTACTGATATCATTCAGGGCAAAGTTTTCTTGCGCCCACTTTAAGTAGGTTTTTGACATATCAACGGTGGTAATGGCTTTAGCACCACCCACAGCAGCATGCACAGATGCACTGCCCGTATAAGCAAACAAGTTTAAGAAACGTTTACCTTGTGCGTTTTGTTGGATATAACGACGAGCTAAACGGTGATCTAAGAACAAACCAGTGTCTAGATAATCAAATAGATTTACTTTGAATTTAGCGCCAAACTCTTCAACGACTTGCGTACGATTTTGTTTTGCTACCTTGGTATATTGTTCTTCACCTTTTTGTTTTTTACGAACTTTAACTGCGATATTTTCTGGTGCGATATTTAACTGCTCTGCAGTCAGGCTGATCACATCTTGCAAACGTTTTTGAGCCGTATTATCGTCGATTTCTTTCGGTGCAGCATATTCAAAAATAACCGCTGAATCATCGTATACATCAACAGCTACGTTATATTCTGGAATATCCGCATCATAAACACGGTAGCAGCTCACTTCATTTTGCTTTAACCAGTTCTTTAAATTTTGCTTATTTTTCTTTAAACGGTTTGCAAAGGCGGTTGAACCTTCAAAGTTAAGAGCTGGCTTATCTTCTTTGCTAAGTTCTACTTGTTTATCGTCTAGTTGGTAAAGGTTTAATACAACATCTAACGGGCCATTTTTAAACTTATAGCGTTTTAACTTAACTAACTTTAATAACTTAAATAAGCTTTCGTCAGTGCCAAGCAAAGCAAGTTTCCAATGATTAAAGTGCTTTTTAAAACCTACACCGAAGCTACGGTGTAAGTTAACCAGCTCAGCCATTGAGCCTAAACGTTCACCATAAGGTAAGTTTGAAATCACCACACCAGGTAGTTTCGCAACGGAGGTTAACTTAGTGGCATCGCTTTGTTTAAACTTAATCACATTAGCAAGGTCTGCACGCTCTGCGTTTTCTTGCGCTTTTGCAATCACACTTCCGTCAATATCATGGCCAATAAGCCAAAGTTTAGGATCTGTAATTTGTGCAGTTAGTTCTGCTTTTAATTCTTTGTATTTTTGAATTCTGAAACTAGGCAGGCGCTCAAAAGCAAAACCTTCACGGAATAAGCCCGGCGCTTCATTGCGTGCCATGCTTGCGGCTTCAATTAAAATGGTACCCGAACCACAACATGGATCGAATAAAGGTTGTTGCACGTTTTCAAGCCAACCACTTCTTTTTACAAGAGCAGCAGCTAAATGCTCCTTAATCGGCGCTTTACCTTGATCTTGACGATAACCACGCTCAGATAAACGCGGGCCAGAATAATCGATATAAAGCGCAACACCTTGACGGTTCAATCTTGCTACAACTCGAACGTTGGCATTGTATTTATCAACATCTGGACGTTGTTCGAATAAATCAGCGAAGTAATCAACAATCGCATCTTTTACAACTAGACCTGAAAATTGCGTATTTTTTAAGTCGTTATTTGTACCGCTAAAATCAACAGCAAAGGTTTGCTTAGGGCCAAACCACTCCTGCCAAGGCTGCAAGCGTGCGAATTGATAAAGGCTGTCTTTGTCTTTTACGCCTTCTTTTTCTTCTATCAGCATCATGATACGAGTCGCAAAACGGCTCGATAAACAAATCTTTTGTGCTAATAAGCTATCTGCTTCAAAACGTACAGAGCCCACGGTTTGTTTTGAGACTTCGGCACCGAGTGCTGTAAGCTCATCAACAAGTAAATTTTCTATTCCGATAGAAGTAAGTGCGATAAATTGCAAAGTAAAAACCCTTAAATGCTAATTGCGCAGGATTATAGCATAGCTTGGCGAACAAAAACGCCAACATTTGCAGGGATATTAGCTGGATTTTTACTTAGCCCACTAGGTTACAAATCTCGCGCCGCGATTAAATCGCCCCTAGAGTGAACAAATTTAAATTCACAAAGGTCAACACGCCCTAGGCTGATTTAAACTGTTTTTGTTGAATATAAACAGGATGGATACGGTTATTTAAAACCTTAATAGCTTCAAACTGTTCAAGGGAAAGGTTTTCGTCTAATTGAAAGTGTTGGCTTAGATTAATACAAACCGACGCTTCACTTGAATGGTCAACAATTAAAAACTCACCTTCTTGTGCCTGCGAGCACAATTTAACCACTGCTTCAACACTTGGCTGGCTGCCATGATACTCATGAAAGAACCAACTTTTTGCAAGTACTGGCTTTAAATGAAATTTGACCGCAGTGGCGTTTAGCGCGATTTGGCAAAGCTGTGCAGGGTTCCACAGTGAGAATGTTTCGAGGTATTGATAAACTTGTTGATAAAATGCAGCATCTTCAAGGCTAAAGTTTGGCTCTTGTAAAACAGCATCAGTAAGTTGGCGAAGTTTATAAGGCGTGCACAGTTGCATATCTTGGTCAAGGTCAACCAAAAGACGGTTGTTTTTCGCACAAGCAAGCCATTTCCATTGCTTAGATGCTTGTAACATGTCTCCTCCCTAACGAATAAATACTGTGCGCTTAATCATAAATTATAACTAAAGCAGACCATTAATAAAATGATTTCTTAGAACATTTTATTAATGATCAATTGCTTAGATAACTGATCCTTATAAGCTATTTAGGATCGTTTTTACCAATTCTGGGCCTTTATAAATGAATCCAGTGTAAACTTGTACAAGGTCTGCACCAGCTGCAAATTTCTCTTTTGCAGAATCCGCATCATCAATACCACCCACACCAATGATAGGTAGTTTACCTTCGGTTAAACGCTTAAGCTCACTAACCACGTGGGTTGAACGCTGACGAACTGGTTGGCCAGATAAACCGCCCGCTTCGTTTGCGTATTGTTGACCTTGTACCATCGCGCGCTCAAGCGTGGTATTTGTAGCAATAACACCATCGATCTTATTGTTGATCAATGACTCACTAACTTGGCCAATTTGTACTTCATCAAGATCAGGGGCGATCTTAACTAGCATAGGCACTTGTTTGTTATGTTTAGCAACTAGATCAAGTTGTTCATTCTTTAAGCTTTGCAATAAGTCATCAAGTGCTTCACCATATTGTAAGTCACGAAGACCTGGGGTATTCGGTGAAGAAATATTTACTGTGATGTAGGATGCATGCTCAAATACTTTACGCATACAGTGAATGTAATCATCTTTACCCTGCTCGTTAGGTGTATCTTTATTTTTACCAATATTAATACCTAGAATACCGTCGTATTTCGCCGCTTTAACATTGTTAACTAGGTTATCAACGCCCTTATTGTTAAAGCCCATGCGGTTAATAATCGCATTTGATTCAGGCAAACGGAAAATTCGCGGTTTATCGTTACCCGCTTGCGGACGTGGTGTAACAGTACCTACTTCTACAAAACCAAAACCCATTTGCGAAAATGCATCAATACACTCAGCATTTTTATCTAAGCCTGCCGCTAAACCGACTGGGTTTTTAAACTCTAAACCTAGAAAATTGACGGGTTTATTAGGGACAGATTGAGACCACGCAGCACTCAATGGCGTATGAGCAAATCGGCGTAAATTATTAAGTGCAAATTCATGAGCCCACTCCGCATCACGGGTAAACATAAAACGGCGAGCTAGATCATAAAACATGGTTTGTTCCTTAGGTAAAAATAAACAAGGTAGCCGTTTATAAACGGACCATTGCAAATTAAGGGCAAAAAAATACCCCAGCGAGCTGGGGTATGTATTTTAACGACTTTTAACTTATTTGGAAGTGTCACAGTTGTGGCTTAACAACATTAGTTCACGAAGTGCCACTGAGAACTTCGCAAAATCATGGCTTTGCGATGTTTTGAACTCAGATAGCATCTGCTTCCAACGTTGTAATAGTAGATCTTGGTTATCCATCCACTCATCAATTTGTGCATCAATGTCTTTGCTGTCTGCAGCAAAGCTATTAAGTACCACAGCTGATAATGTGCGTTGTTGCCAATCCAACTCTTCACGGTATGAAGCACGAGCAAGTGCTTGCCAGTGGTTTGCAACTGGTTGGTTGGTGATTTGGTCAAGGAACCAATGTAAGCCCATACGCGCACCAAGCTTAAAGTAGGTATTAGAAACCATATCAATACTACGCTCTGAATTATCTGCGATTTCAGCTAAGTCCATTACAGAGAATAGGCTTGATAGTGACACAATACGTGTTGCAAGTGCTTTTGGTACATTACTGTCAATTAGCTTCTCTGCCGCTTTAACTAGGCGATCGCTTTCTTTTTCAACCATGTAGCTGTTTAAGTTTTCACTTAAATCAGCAAATGTTGGTGCAAAGAATTCAATTGCTTGCTCAATCGTTTGAGCTTTATTGCGATGACGTAAGAACCAACGTGTTGCACGACGAACCGTACGACGTAATTGATATAGCATTTCTGTTTGTACAGCTGCTGGGATCTTATTATCAAGTGCAACAATTGATGACCATGTTTCTGGCATCTGGAACACTTCTTTTGCAATTGAGTAGCAAAGTGCGATTTCAGCTTCGTTAGCACCTGTTTCTTCGTGCATACGAATCATGAAGTTAAGACCCATATCGTTAACAATGTTATTTGCAAGTTTCGTTGCGATAATCTCTTTACGAAGTGGGTGGTTATCCATTGCATCGTTGAACTTCTCACGAAGTGGCACTGGGAACGACTTAACTAATAACTGACGGTAGTAAGGGTTTTCAGTGATTTCATCAACCACTAGAGACTCTTTTAATACCATCTTCGCGTAAGAAACAAGTACAGAAAGCTCTGGACGAGTTAAATCTTTACCCGCTGCTGCGCGCTCTGCAAGTTCTTCATCCGTTGGGATAAACTCGATTGCACGGTTAAGCTTGCCATCTTTTTCAAGGGCATGGATGAAACGTACTTTTTCTTTAAGCGTTGACGTACCTTTTGATTGAGTAATCGATAAGGTATGCGTTTGACGATAACAGTCTTTTAATACTAACTCAGACACTTCATCAGTCATTGAATAAAGTAACTCATCACGCTGTTTACGTGTTAAGTCACCTTCAGCAACTAGGCCATTAAGTAAGATTTTGATGTTTACTTCGTTATCTGAACACGCAACACCACCAACGTTATCGATGAAGTCAGTGTTAACACGACCGCCTTTAGCAGCAAATTCGATACGACCTAATTGAGTCGCACCTAAGTTACCGCCCTCACCTAAGATCTTCGCACCAAGCTCAGAACCGTTAATACGTAGTGCATCATTCGCGCGGTCACCCACATCAGCATCAGTCTCTTTAGAGTTCTTGATGTAAGTACCGATACCACCATTCCAAAGTAAATCAAACTCCATCATTAGAGCCGCTTTGATTAACTCGTTAGGTGTCATGCTCGCTTTCTTAGTGCCAAGCATTTTCTTCATTTCTGGGCTTAAGCTAATTGATTTAGCCGCACGAGAGAAAATGCCACCACCTTGTGAAATAAGGTCTTTGTTGTAATCTTCCCAAGAAGAACGCGGTAGATTAAATAAACGCTCACGCTCTGGGTAAGATGTCGCTGCATCTGGGTTTGGATCAACAAAGATATGCATGTGGTTAAACGCTACTTGTAAGCGAATGTGCTTAGAAAGCAACATACCATTACCAAATACGTCACCCGCCATATCGCCGATTGCTACAACAGTGAAATCAGTTGTTTGACAGTCAATATCCATTTCACGGAAATGACGTTTAACAGATTCCCACGCACCTTTAGCAGTGATACCCATTTTCTTGTGGTCGTAACCTACTGAGCCACCTGATGCGAATGCATCACCTAGCCAGAAGTTATATTCATTTGCGATGCCGTTTGCGATATCAGAGAAAGTCGCAGTACCCTTATCGGCAGCAACAACTAAGTACGGGTCATCTTCATCATGACGAACAACATCAACTGGTGGCACAATCTCACCACGTTCAATGTTATCTGTGATATCTAATAAACCACGGATGAAAATCTTGTAGCACTCTTGGCCTTCTTTGAAGAATGCTTCACGGTCTGTCGGTAGCTGTTTACATACGAAGCCACCTTTCGAACCGACTGGCACGATAACCGTATTTTTAACTTGTTGCGCTTTAACAAGACCCAGTACTTCAGTACGGAAGTCTTCACGACGGTCTGACCAACGTAAACCACCACGAGCAACTTTACCACCACGTAAATGCACACCTTCAACGCGCGGCGAGTATACAAAGATCTCAAACGCAGGCAGAGGTAATGGCATTTCAGGGATCATAGAAGGCTGAACCTTGAACGATACGTATGACTTAAATTGGCCATCCGCTTCTTTTTGGAAGAAGTTCGTTCTAAGAGTTGCATTGATCATATCAACGTATAAACGAATGATACGGTCATCATCTAGGTTTGCTACGTTTTCAAGCTCAAGATTAACTTGTGCAACTAGCTTCTCAAGTGTCTTTTCACTACCTGGGTTCTTAACTGAGAACTTTTTAGTGAATAAGTTAACAATTTGCGATGCAATGTGTGGGTAATTTGCAAATGTGCTTTCGATGTAAGTTTGTGAGAAAGTTACACCAATTTGACGCATGTATTTAGCGTAGGCACGAAGAATAGACGCTTCACGACCTGTTAAGCCACCCATTAATACTAAACGGTTGAAACCATCATTTTCTAAACGGTTATTCCACACGTTCGTTAACGCTGCACGGAAACGCGCTGACACTTTATCAAAATCAGCAATGCCCTTGTTGTCAATTAGCATGGTGAAATCCATGATCCAATTAACTTTACCGTCAGTCGTTTTCACTGAGTAAGGTGTTTCACCAACTACGCGTAAACCAAAGTTTTCTAACATTGGCATAACGTCAGACAGGTGGATTGGCTCATCTTTATGGAATAAGCTTAAACGAACAACATTAGTGTTTGCTTCTTCTTGTGGACGGTAGAACAACATTTCTAGTTTGTTCTCGTCATTCAGAAGTTCTAGCTTTTCAATATCAACAACCGCTGCACTTGGTAAAACCTGATCTTTATACGCACTTGCAAACGCTTGTGCATATTTACGGTTTAATTCTTTACCGCGTGCTTCACCTGCGCTTTCAAGTAGTGCAGATTGGAGTCTATCTTCCCAAGTACGGGCTGCTTCAATTAGGTTGTTTTCGATGTCTTTCACGTTATATTCAATATTATTGTCAGTCACACGCACCGTGTAATGTGTACGGGCTAATGTTGACTCAGAGAAGAAAGTAGTAAATTCGACTTTATCGTCAGAATTAAATGCATTGGCTAAGATACGTTGCGTTTCACGACGTAGTGCTGTGTTATAGCGTTCACGCGGTACATAAACCATGCAAGAGAAGAAACGGCCATATGCGTCTTTACGCACAAAAATACGGCACATATCACGCTCTTGTACTTGTAATACGCCCATGGCAACTTCAAGTAGTTCAGCTTCACGTGCTTGCACAAGTTCATCACGTGGATACGTTTCTAAAATATTTAATACCGCTTTGTATGCATGGGTGCCTTTTGCAAAGTCACACATTTCCATAATGCGGTTAATCTTACTTTTCAGTACAGGTACATCAGCGGCGCTGTTGTTGTAAAAGCTTGATGAGAATAAACCAAGGAAACGGTCTTCACCAATTACATTGCCCTCATCATCAAAACGCTTAATACCTACATAATCGATATACGCTGGACGATGTACACGTGACACTGAATTTGTTTTCGTTAAAATTAATAAGTTGCTGCTACGCGCTTCTTGGCGCGCTACTTCAGGTAACTCAGAAAGTAAACGGCTATGCTCTTCGTCTGTGTTTTTCATAAGACCAAGGCTGGTACCTTTTTTACCTTTTAACTGGTAATCACCCTGCACTGGCGAAAGTTCATACTCACGGTAACCCATTAGCGTAAAGTTATCTTTAGCTAACCAATCTAAAAACTCTACCGTTTCTGCAACTTCGCTTTCGTTATTGTTATGGTGGCGTTTTGGTAAGTCTTTCGTTACCGCAATAAGCTTTTCACGAATTGGCTGCCAATCTTCTACAGCGATAGATACGTCAACTAACACAGACTCAAGTTCTTTTTTGAAAGACTCAATTACTTTTGCATCTGTTTGACGATCAATCTCGATAAAGAACACAGTTTTTGTCGACGTTGATTCTTGCTCTGCTTTTAAGCTTGAAATACCGGTGATTTTAGCATTTTTATCACGTTGGATTTTCAGCGGAGAGTGAAGTAATAAGTGAGAAGCGATGTTTGCGCGGGTCATGGCCATACGCACAGAATCAACGAGGAAAGGCATGTCTTTCGCGATGATTTCAACAATGGTGTGCGATGACTGCCAGCCATCTTTTGCCACTTCAGGATTGAAAACACGGACAACCGCGTCATCAGAATTATTTTTTTCTAGCGAGTTCCATAGGCTTAGTGCAGCGCCATATAAGTCACTATCGTTGCGATGAGCCAAATCCTCTTTAGACATATTGCTGTACAAGGCTTTGGCGAATTTCTCAACGAGTAACACATTATCAGCGTGAACTTTTTTCTGGATCAGCTTACAGACATTATCTAAGATAACCGAGGCTTGCCCTTCATTTCGTGTCATTGTATGTTCCTTAATCTATACTACTTATCGATTAGTAGAATATTTGTACAGCCATTTATTAGCGTGGAGTCAGGTAAATTCTAACTCTTTTACAGCTAATAAACAGCCTTTTCGATGAAATCATTTTAAGCTTTTCAGCTATTTGGTCATCTATTCACAAAATATAGATATAAATGGCCATTACTGGCCATATCGGAGCACAATTATTCACATTATTTTTTCTGGTCAGTCCAGAGGAAGCTACCAATTGCAGGTAAAAGTAGTACTGCACCCAACATGTTAACCAAAAACATGAAGGTTAAAAGAATACCCATATCCACTTGGAACTTCAGATCAGAGAAAATCCATGTGCTAACACCAATGGCTAAGGTAATACCTGTGAACAACACTGCACTACCTCGCTCTGCTAATGCATTACGATAAGCCACTTCCAGTGCCACACCTTGTTTTAGCTGCCCCATCATTGATGAAAGTATGTAAATCCCGTAATCGACACCAATACCAACACCTAAAGCGATAACTGGTAATGTCGACACTGTTAAACCTATTTCAAGTTGTACCATCAACGCTTGCGCTAAGGTTGATACGATGTACAGAGGTAATACAACCGCGACCGTTGCCTTAACACTTCTAAAGCTAATTAAGCATAGCAGGATTACGGCGCCGTAAACGTAAAGCATCATAGGTAGCTGTGCAGCCGATACCGATTCGTTCGTTGCGGCCATTACACCGACAGGGCCTGACGCTAACTTAAACTTCAATTCATCGGTTTCTTCAGCCTTAGCAAACTCTTTAACTTTCGCTACCACATGGTCAATCGTTTCTGCTTTGTGGTCATTTAAGAAAATAATCACAGGCATTACTGAGCAGTTTCCATCAAGTAAACCTGAGCTTGTTTCAACCCGTGAAGTGGCTTGCACTAAACTTGCCGTATTGCGCGGCAGGCTTTGCCATTTTAAGTTCCCTTCGTTAAAGCCGGCATTAACTGACTGTGCAACTGAGCTTAAGCTCACAGCCGATTGTACCCCGGCAACGTTTTCCATCTGCCATTGGAAACGACTAATACGCTCCATAACATCATGCTCCGTACACGCAGCAGGATACGCTTCTACAATCACTTTTAGGATATCTGAAGAAATAGTGTATTTATCAGAAATCAAAAAGGTGTCTTGGTTATAGCGGGCATCTTGGTGCAAAGATGGCGCACCAGCATGTAAGTCACCAATACGCATTTTGTCAGCTTGCCAGTATCCCACTGCAAATAACACAGCCGTAAAGACGATAATAAAACCTGCCGTTTTACGATCTGTGGCTTTTACTAATAGCTCACGTAACTTGTCTAGTAGATTTGGTTTGTCTGTGTGAGTACCTGCTTGAATATGCACAGAGCCTTCAAAGCGCATGTACGATGCCCAAACAGGTAATAAAATTAAATTAGTGAAAATAATTACCGCTACACCCAAACTTGCTGTGATAGCAAGTTCACGAATAATACCAATATCAATGGTGAGTAAGGTTAAAAAACCAATTGTGTCTGAAAGCAGCGCGATACCACCTGGGATCAGAAGTGCTCTAAAGCTTGCCTGACAGCAAACCCGAGTTGAACTACCCGTAGACACTTTTTTGCCGATGTCATTGATCATTTGCACGCCATGGCTTACACCAATCGCAAACACTAAAAACGGCACTAAAATTGACATAGGATCTAAACCGAAGCCTAAGCTTGAAAGCAAGCCTAACTGCCAAACAACGGCAATGATTGAACAGGCAATCGGTAAAATTGTCAGTTTTAAAGAGTGGCAGAACAGCCAAACCATCACAAATGTGAAAGCAATGGCAATAGCAAAGAATAGCAGTACGCCCTTAGCGCCCTCTGCGACATCCCCTGCCATTTTGGCAAAACCGATAATATGAATACTAACCTTGTCAGTACTGAGCGGTTCACGAACTTGCGTTTCTAGCTTTTCTGCAAATGCTAAAGTGTCGAGTTTTTCTTGCGTTTGTGGATCAGTCTCGAGTAGCTGAGCGGTTACCATTGCACACGAATAGTCACTGGCAATCATGCGACCAACGACTTTTGCTTTTTCGATGTTTTCTTTTACAACCGCAAGACCACGTTTATCAGCAGTGAAGTTTGCCGGAATAATTGGACCGCCAGCAAAACCATCTTCAACTACTTCAACAAAACGTGCACTCGGTGCAAAGATTGAATTAACTAACGGACGATTTACACCTGGAATAAAGTAAAGCTGGTCGTGAACTGCTTTAAGTTGGGTGAAAAATTCCTCATTAAAAATATCACCATCTGCATCACAGACAGAAATCAAAATGCTGTTAGCGCCACCGAACTGTTTTTCATGTTTGGTGTAAACTTTCATGTAGTCATGATTAAGCGGAATATTTTTATTGAACGACGCGTCTAATTGAATTTGTGTTGCTTTGAATAATAAGAAACAAGTGATCAACGCAAAGGAAATAATTGCGAATAAGCGATGACGAAACACCGCTCTTTCTAAAATATCTAAAAAACCACGCATTACGGATTCAACTCCTTCACTTTAATGCCATTTTCTGAAGCCATAACTAGTTTGTCTTGAAACACAACACCATCAAGTAACGATTTACCATCGGCCATTTGTTGTTCTGATAATTGGCCATCCTCAATTTGGAATATCACCCCGCTATTGGCAAATAATAACCACTGGTTGTTGTATTTAATCGCGCTATTTACGGTTGCATAATTGTCGTGTGGTATTTGTTGCCACTGTTCGCTGCCTGCTTGGCGAGTGAAAATGTTGCCTCGAAGGCCTGCAACTAGGTCTTCCCCACCTTGATCCGCAGTTGACGCAAACGTAAAGAAAGAGCCCATATATATCTCCTCAAGACGCTGCCAGGTTTGACCATTGTCGACACTTTGTGCCATTAAACCCATTTCACCGGCTAGAAATAGACTCTCATCGGTTTTAACGATGCGATTAAAGTGCGGCAGTATTGAAGCAGTTTCAATTTCATAGCCTTCTGGGTCACTGTCTTTTAAATCATTGAGGTATTCACGGTCTTCTTCAAATAACAGGCTATCTAAAAAACGTTTCTGCCAAGTTTGTCCACCATCGTTAGTTTCATAAAACATTCCATATGCACCGACTGCATACCCTTGTTTGTCTGTAGTAAATAAAATGTCTAAACATGGCTTATCCATGTTTGGTAATGATTGCTGTAATTGCCACGTTTTACCTGCATCTACGGTATTGATGATGGTAGCATCATGGCCACATGCCCAACCTAAATCGCTATTATAAAAATCAACGGCTGTTAGCAGCACTTGAGTAGGCACACTGGCTTGTTGCCAGGTTTGAGCGTCTGTACTTGTGATAACCACACCGTGTTTGCCAACTGCAATGAGATTTGGGCCAGCTAGTTCAATGTCGGTGAGAAGAGTTTTGTTTGCGTTAACAGCGCTAATGGCTTGTTGTGGCATAGGCATGTCTTGAGCAAAACATGAAGCACTATAAGCAAGACAGGCATAAAGCAAATACTTCATAAAGATAAATCGCCTTCGAAAAAATAAAAAGAGAAGTCAAAAAAGTCACTGGGAAACCTAATGCGTGTACTGATGACTTACGCGAATTGCAAAAGGCACCTGGAGTCAGGTGCCTTAAATGGATTAACGACCTTCGCGGCGTAATGCGCTTGAAGTAAACTCGTTATCGTTGAATGATTGTGAGAAATCATACATTTTTTCTTGGTTGTCTAAACCAATTGCTAAATAACGACGAGAGTTAAGGTCATGATAAACTTCTAACGTACTCCAATGAGTTGGTACTTCATAGTAGTTAAGACCATGCGCCATCGCTACACGATACATTTGATCACGGTTATCATAGATATCCGCTACATGTACTTGCCAGCTATCCTCGTCAATATAAAAGACACGTTTCTTATAAATATGACGCGTGCCCTCTTTTAGGTTCGCTTCAACCACCCAAACACGGTGTTTTTCATAACGAACATGCTCAGGGTTGATATGACCTGCTTGTAGAATATCATCGTAGCTTAGTTTGTCGCTGTGAAGCTTGTAGCTGTTATAAGGAATATAAAGCTCTTGCTTACCTTTTAATGTCCAGTTGTAACGATTCGGAGAACCATTGAACATATCAAAGTCATCAGTCGTACGTAAGCTATCAGCGGCTGTTCCCGGTGCATCGTAGGCAACATTTGGAGCACGACGAACACGACGCTGGCCTGAATTGTATGTCCATGCTTGGCGTGGTGTTAAAATTTGGTCCATCGTTTCATGTACTAATAACGCAGTACCGGCAAGACGAGCAGGCTCAGTTACCTTTTGCTTAAACTTAAACAAGATATTAGATTCTTGAAGCTTCTCAGGTGTTGCTTCAGGTGATGAGTACTCAACTAAAAGTTGCTCATCAAAACCTACATAGTTATATGAACCAGAGGCTGTCGGTGCAGCTTGACCACCAGAACGTTCAATTGATAGGCCACGGAATCGCAACAAATGGTTCCAAATAGCTTCTAAACCATCTTTAGGAATTGGGAAAGGTACACCCACAGCGGTATTTTTAATACCGTTACCACCTTCAACTAATTCAGCTGTCGTCGCATATTTTTTAGTTGCATCATATACAAACTGTGGATATGACGCACTACGACGGGTTGGGTAAATGTTCATTTTGAACGTATCAGGATAGGTATTGAATAATTCAATTTGACCTGGGCTCAAGTAGTCTTTGTACTGGGCAACGTTCGATTTATCAATCGTGAATAAAATTTTATCATCAGCATATGGATCTGGATGGTGCATACCCGGTTTGTAACCTGCTGGCGGTGTTGTGATACCACCATCCCAAGCTGGAATAGAACCGTCTTTATTCGCTGCTTTTTCAGCGCCAATTGGCGTTAAATCACTGCCTAAACGTGCCGCTTCATCAGCGGTAATTTTTGCAAGTACACTTGAGCTTGCGAAAACGCCGCAAAACGCTGCAGCAATGAGGGTAGGTTTTCTAATAATCATAATTTACCCTTAGATTGAATATTTAATATTAAATGAAACATAATCGCGATCAGAGAAAGTATTCGTCGCGCCACCACCCCAGAATGAGTTGTAGCTAAAGTCGAATGACCACGCATTTTGATAATTGAAGTTCATAGTAACACCGAGTGATTTACGGTCTTCAATAAATAAATACATTGGATCTGGTGTAATACCATTCACATCGTGTGAGAAAACAAAACGAGGTGAGAAGTTTACGCCACTAAAAATATTGTAGTAATCACCCTTAGCGATAAGGCGATAGCCCCATGCAGACGCTGTTGGGAATGGGTTTGTTTCAGGACCATTAGACAGACCTAGGTGAAGTGTTGAATAATCATCACTTAATGGGCCTTGCATAATGCCGCTTCGACCAGTACCGGAAACGTTTAAACGGAGCTCGTCATAATCCGGCATATCGTTAATTCTAACGCCACCAACTTCACCAACTACCGCCCAGCTATCAGCACCTAATGATGGACCAAATAAGTGTGTTGCAGTAAATTGTAATTGAGCAGTGTTACGAAGAATAAATCCTTGTGCTACTTCACCAGGACCTACAACGCTAGTTGCATCACCCGGACTCATTTGCGAAATACCTGCAAAATCAGGGCGAATACCTGCAACAGCCAATTGCTCTGGCATACCCGCGTAAAGTAACTCTACGTCATCAATTTGCAGAGGCTCATCTTGACGGAAAGCAAATTCACCAGAAAAAGCCGTTTCACCAATTGATGTATTGAAGCTCAAGCCATAAAGCTTAATGTCTTCTGGGTATTCTAGCTGGCCTTTGGTAAATGCTTGTAAACTAGTTACATTATCTTCAGTGATATCTGTTGTTAATAACATACCGATATCAGCAGCGATTGCCGCATCAGTGAAGTTTGATACCTGGCCTGAAATCACAGGACGACGGCTATGGTAGTTAATGTGGTATAACGCCACTTCAGTATCGTTTAACTCAGGTAAAAACATACCCAAGCGTAAACCGTATTGACCACCATCATCAGGTTCATTTTTACCTGCACCGCCCTTACCTTTCAACGCAACTTTGGTTGGGTAAGCGAGATACATTTGCGACATCATCGCTATGCCTTGTGCTGATGTAGGGTCAACACCTTGCGAGCGAACAATATCATCTAAATTATTTAAGCTTTCTGTTAAGAATGCTAAATCGATATCTGGGTTAGACGTGAAGCCTAATTGAATATTCTGCTGATAGCCATTTTCTGACGCGAAATCGTTCGTCGAGAAGTAAGTACCAGCCGCTGGAAGGCGTGTTTCATGCCATTCATATTGGTAGAAACCTTCTAGCGTTAAGTTATCTGTGATGCCTAGTGATGCCCAAAGCATACCAACAGGTATGAAAGCTTCTTTTAACTCTGCACCTGGCGCTTTTAAACGATCGATATCAACAGGGTTAACGTTAATACCATGAGAAATCAAAGTACTCTCACCCCAGTTCACAACTTGTTGGCCTAAACGAATAGACAGCGGGTTACGGCCTTCATTTAAATCAAAATTTGCCCAAACATAAGCGTCAAGTAAACGTAAATCAGCACATACTTGTTCTTTAGTGTCGTCATCATCACAAGGGTCAACTTTTTTACCCGACGTTGGATTGGTATAAGCAAAGTCACCATCCATTAAGGCAAAATCATAAAAATACATAAAGCGAGTGAAGAAACCAAAGTTATCTTTACTGATAGAAAGCTCATGAGTGCCTTTTAATAACTTTGAGAATGAATCTCCACTATCAAAGTTTAAGTTTCCGGCATCACCATTATTTGAGTAAGCACCTGGTTGGTTCCAAACATCAGCTGAAGAATAAATAGGGTTTAGAGCTGAGTGATAACCCGTCCAATCAAATGATGGATTATTACTTTTACCTATGTGTTGAAAGTCTCGGTCTTCAACACGAATGCTTTGACCATAAGAAAAGTTAGAGTCAAAACGTATGTCAAAGTCACCTAACTCGAAATTAGCCGCGTGCAAAGATGTGCTTGAGAGACCTAGTGTTGCTGCTGCAAGCCCCAAAGCTATTTTGTTTTTAACAAAAAGCGATCGTTTTATCATTGTGTTCATCCCCCTGTAACGGGTTGTTTTGTGATCAAATTGTTGTTTTTAGTATCTTTCTAACGATAGAAGCGAAACAGTAAAATTACAATATAGAACGCGTCTAATCGGTTAATATTTATTTAAAAATGTGACGTTTACGTATTGGTAAGACGTCATACCAGATAATTTATACACGTAAATTAACAATAGAACAAATCGAATTAACAAAAATATAATAAATTTAGCGAATTGGGGATAGATAAAATTAGTGTTTTTTATGAAAAATCATCAAAAAAAAGCAGCCGTAGCTGCTTTTTTAACTAATTTTCTCGAGTTTTAAAAACTGATTTTCAGCCGTTAATGTCAACCTAAAGCGCCCTCTTATTCCTAGCGAAGAAATAAAAGGACGCAAATGGTGAGCGTCAAAGCGAACTGTCTTACCACCATCCTCTGTAACTTGCACAGATTTATATTTACCATGATAGTAATCAAGACACTCTGAGTAACTCAGATACAAGGCAAAATAATATTCTGTCATTAACTTTCGAGTGCTTTCTCTACTTTTTCAAACAGATCATCACTAAGGTCATCTAAATCAGCTAAACGTTGCAATTGTGCTTTCATTGCCGCTGAACGATTTTCATCATAGCGTTTCCATGACATAAAAGGTGTCAGCATGCGCGATGCATTTTGCGGGTTAATATCATTTAGTTTCACTAATAAGTCACCTAATAGCTGGTACCCTTCACCATCAGCTCGGTGGAACTGAGTGATATTAAAGTGACTAAAGCTACCAACCAAAGCACGCACACGGTTAGGGTTACCAAAGTCAAAACTTGGATGATCATAAAGCGCTTTGATATCGCTGATACTCGTTGCTGAATCTTTCATCGCTTGCAGTGCAAACCATTTATCCATAACGAGTACATCATGACGCCATTTAGCATCAAACTCTGTTAAAAGCGTATCACATAGTGAGTGATTTGCTTTTACAACAGCACTTAATGCAGCAAGGGCATTGGTCATATTATTACTGTGGGCTGACTCTCTGATGAGGCTATTAACATCGCTGTGATTTGTTTTCGCTAAATAGTATAAACAAAGTTGCTTAAGAGCACGTACTGCAACGGCTGTAGCAGATGTTGAACCATCATCTTCAAGCACGTTATAACAATTAACCAATGATTCTGTTAAGAAGTTGGCAATTTGCGATTCGAATGCATTTTGTACAGCAATAATGTCATCAACAGGGATGACGGCATATTCTGCTGCAAGAGTATCGTAGCTAGGCAGTTTTAACAGCTCCGCAATCAATGCAAGGTCACCTTCACGATTATCAACTAGTAGCTTTAATGCCGACAAGATATCATCAGATAAGCAAGCTTCACCACTGGCAATCGCTGCTTTCATTTCATTAGTAAATAAACGCTGCTGAGCATCCCAACGTGAAAAGTCACTGCGAGCAAAACGCATAATATGTAACAGATCAGCGGCAGATGTATTTTGATTAACAATACATGGCGCAGAGAAATCTTCGAGTAGCACTGCTACTGGGCGCTGTTTAATACCTTCGAAAACAAACTGCTGCGTTTTTTCAGTGACATTCAATACAGAATCTTGCGGCTGATTATCAATCACAAGAGGTAATGACTGCCCTTCACTATCTAAAAGCTCAATAGCAAAAGGAATGTGCATTAAGGCATTGTTAGGCTGATTATCAGGTGCAAACTGCTCAATGCTTAATGTGAAAGTCTGGTTTTGTTCATCATACGCCTGCTCTACATTGAGCTTAGGTGTACCCGCTTGACTATACCAACGCTTAAATTGTGTTAAATCAATGCCAGACGCATCACTCATGGCTGCAACAAAATCATCACAAGTAACTGCTTGTCCGTCATGGCGCTCGAAATACAATGCCATACCTTGTTGGAACTTTTCTTCTCCAAGTAAGGTGTGCATCATACGAATAACTTCAGCTCCTTTGTCATACACAGTCACTGTATAAAAGTTATTCATTTCAATGACTTTTTCTGGGCGAATTGGGTGCGCCATCGGCCCTGCATCTTCACTAAACTGGTGAGTACGCATGACTTTAACGGCATCAATACGATTAAGCGCACGTGAACCTAAGTCGCTACTAAACTCTTGGTCACGGAAAACCGTTAAGCCTTCTTTTAACGACAGTTGGAACCAGTCACGGCAAGTCACACGGTTGCCGGTCCAATTATGGAAGTACTCGTGCCCTACAATAGATTCAATCGTATGGTAATCTTTGTCTGTGGCTGTTTCTTGATTTGCAAGAACACATTTAGAGTTAAAGATATTCAGGCCTTTATTTTCCATTGCGCCCATGTTGAAGAAATCAACGGCAACAATCATGTAAATATCTAAATCGTATTCAAGGTTAAAGCGCTCTTCATCCCATTGCATTGATTTCTTAAGAGATGTCATGGCATGAGGCGTTTTTGATAAATTACCTTTATCAACAAACAAAGCTAATTCAACTTTTCGTCCAGACTGCGTCGTGTAATGGTCACGTAATACGTCAAAATCACCGGCGACTAATGCAAATAAGTAGCTAGGCTTTTTAAATGGGTCTTGCCATTTTACAAAATGACGACCGTCATCTAAGTTACCTGATTCAATTTGGTTACCATTAGACAGCAAGTGAGTGTACTTTTTGTCGGCAATAATGGTGACATCAAAGCTGGCAAGTACGTCTGGGCGGTCAAGGTAGTAAGTAATCTTTCTAAACCCTTCAGCCTCACATTGTGTACAGTAAGCACCACCCGACAAGTACAAACCTTCTAGAGAGGTATTCGTTTGCGGATCAATATGGTTTTCAATTTTCAGAATAAAGCTTGAAGGCAGGTTATGAATGATCAGCTTTTCATCTTCAAGCGTGTAATCATCATACGCTTTGTCATCAACCATCAATGAAATTAGCGTTAAATCAACACCATCTAGCGCAAGATCTGCATTGCTTTCATCGGTACGATTGATTGTCATGGTTGACTGCACTGATGTTTTTAAAGGGGCTAATTCGAAGCGTAAATCGATGTACTGGATTGAGAATTGTGGGGCTTGGTAATCTTTTAAATATTGAGCTTGAGGTTTACTCGTAGCAGACATTACTGACTCCAAATGGCCCTGCTTAGCAGGGCCTAAATAGTTTATTCGGCGTTAGCTTCTTGTTTAAGATGTTTTGGGGTAATACGTAAAATTTTAATACCAAAATAGGCATAAACAACCGCTAAGAATGGATTAATTAAATTAAAGAACGCGTACATTGCATAGTCAAATGGATTGATTAGTAAAACACTTTGCATGTAAGCACCACAGGTATTCCAAGGAATAAGTGGGCTAGTAATTGTGCCACCATCTTCTAATGTGCGAGATAAATTTACAGGCTTTAAACCACGTTTTTCATATTCGTCTTTAAACATACGTCCAGGAACAACAATCGCGATATATTGGTCAGCTGCAACCGCATTGGTACCAATACACGTTGCAATCGTTGCTGTGATAAGAGAGCCCGTGCTTTTAGCAATTTTTAAGATGCTCTTAACGAACATATCAAGTAAGCCAGTTTTTTCCATGATAGCGCCAAACATCAAGGCCGTCATAATCAGCCAAGTGGTTGTTAACATGCCAGCCATACCACCACCGCTCAATAATGAATCCATTTTTTCATCGCCAGTGTCGATGCTGAAACCATCAAAGAACGTTGTCCAAACTAATTTGAAGTAACCAATTGCTTGGCCTTGTGATGCATCAATTTGGCTATTGATTAAATCAGATTGAAATAACATAGCCCAAATCGCGCCTAGCACCGCACCAATTGAAATAGCTGGGAAAGCTGGCATCTTACGAATTGCTAAAAACAACAACACCACCAGTGGCACTAGCATTTCAAAACCAATATTAAAGTTTTGCTCTAATAAATTAACGATTTCATCAATACGGCCCGCTTCTGTTGAACCACCGGCATTAAAGCCCATAAAGATAAAAATAATTAACGCAATAATGAAGCTTGGTACTGTAGTCCAAAGCATGTGATGAATATGCTCAAATAAATCAGCCCCAGCCACTGCTGGCGCTAAGTTTGTTGTTTCAGAAAGCGGGCTTAATTTATCACCAAAGTAGGCACCAGAAATGACCGCGCCTGCTGTAACAACTTGTTCAAGACCAAGACCAGTTGCAACACCTAATAACGCCACACCGATAGTCGCAGCTGTGGTCCAAGAGCTACCAATACTCATAGCCACAATGCCACAAATCAAACAGCTAGCGGCATAGAACCAGCTAGGATTGATAATTTGTAAGCCATAGTAAATTAGAGTGGGTACAGTTCCTGATAACAGCCAAGTACCGATTAAGGCACCCACCATTAACAGTATAATGATTGCTCCAAGGGATAAGGTGATCCCCTCAATCATAGCTTGTTCTAGTTTCTTCCAGGTGTAACCATTTTTTAAGCCAATTAATGCCGCGGTAAACGTAGCGAATAATAGAGCGATTTGGTTAGGACCAGATGATGAGTTATCACCGAATAAATAAACAGCAGCGCCTAGTAGGCACACGAGCACAGTAATTGGGATTAAGGCATCTAAAAAACTGGCCTGTTTTATTGGCTTCTCTTCAATTGAATTCAAAAGATAGTCTCCTACACGTCTTATGTGGCGTGTTTAATTATTATTGTAAGCTTTGACGCAAAACTTCAGTGGCCTTATGCAGCCAGATTTTGTGATTATACCAATCTAACCTGTTTTAGGTAGCAAAAAAGGCGCTTAAGCGCCTTTTTATTAATCAATATTGCTAATTAATTGCTAATTATTTCTTAGCGATACGACCATATTTTATATAATCTTGGGTGATTAATGCCGCTTCTTCTAAGAAAGGGTCTAGCTCATCAAGGCTATCAGGTAAATCGTCAAGCTTCTCTACTGGCTTTTCTCCAAGGCGAACAAGTCGTTCATTAGCACGTTCTAACGCGCGTTCTTCACCTTCGTCTTTCTCTTTTAGACGCGTCGCTTCAACCAATGAGATAGTCTTACGGTCTTTCTCTTCTTGATAGCGTTTAATGTCAGCAAATACATAGCCAAACTCAGGCTCGTCTGCAATACGGGCATCATGAAGCTTATTAACGTAAGCAATCGCTGGTTTGAGGTTATCAACAGAGTTGTACTTAGCACGTATGATGCTATCCCAAGGTAGCGCGTTGTCTTGTTGACTCTCACCCCATTCTGATGGCTCAATTGCCGATGGGAATGACACATCTGGGATCACGCCTTTGTGCTGTGTGCTTCCGCCGTTAATTCGGTAGAATTTTGCAATGGTATACTGCACGCTACCTAATGGGTGGTCGTATAGGTCATAAGCACGGCCAAGTGGTTTATGCTGCTGTACAGTTCCCTTACCAAAGGTTTGCTCACCAATCACAATTGCACGGCCATAATCTTGCATTGCTGCTGCAAAAATTTCTGAGGCAGACGCACTGTAGCGATCAACTAACACTGTCAGTGGGCCATCGTAAAAAGTGACGCCATCACGGTCTTTTTGCTCTTCAATACGATTATTTAGCGTATGAATTTGTACAACTGGACCTTGATCGATAAATAAGCCAGAAAGTTGCGTCGCTTCGTAAAGTGAGCCACCGCCGTTTTGACGTAAATCGATAATGATACCGTCAACTTTGGCTTCTTTTAACTTCGCAATTTCAACTTTTACGTCTTGCGATAAATTGTTATAGAAACCAGGGATTTCAATCACACCAATTTTGCTGGTTAAGTCTGAATATTTTGCTTCAAATACTTCAGATTTTGCAGCACGGTCTTCTAAGCGAATTTTATCACGCGTGATTTCAACCACTTTTGGTGTACCGTGAGCATCAGCCCCTTTTAAGTATTGCAGGCGAACTTTTGTCCCTTTCGGGCCTTTGATTAAATCAACGACGTCATCTAAACGCCAGCCAATCACATCAACAAACTCTTCACCTTCTTGCGCAACACCAATAATACGGTCATCTGCTTTTATTTGTTCAGACTTATCAGCCGGTCCGCCTGGGACTAAGCTACGGATTACCGTGTAATCTTCGTCATAACTGAGTACCGCACCAATACCTTCTAATTCAAGATCCATGTCCATCTTGAATTGCTCAGCGCGACGAGGTGATAAATAAGAGGTATGCGCTTCAATGCTTCGTGCGAATGAGTTCATCACGATTTGAAAAGCATCTTCACTGTTAGTTTGTACTAAACGCTTTTGTGCATTGTGGTAACGTTTGGTCAAGACTTCTTTAATGCCTTGCCAATCTTTACCAGTCATTTTTAATCGTAAAGCATCGTATTTAACGCGCTGACGCCAAAGTTCATCAAGCTCAGCTTGGCTTGTTGCCCACTCAGCGTCTTCACGGTCAAACAGGTAATCATCTTCTTTATCGAACTTCATTTCGTTTTCAAGTAACGATAAAGAATAGTCATAGCGTTCAAAACGACGTTTTAAACTTAAATTAAAAATATCAAAAGCAAATCCCAATTTACCTGTCGACAATGCATTATCAAACTGGTCTTTATATTGCTCAAACGAGGCAATATCAGAGGCTAAAAACACATTTTTATTGTAGTCGAGAGATTCAATGTAACGATCAAAAACCTTCTCAGATAATTCATCGTTAAATTTAATTGGTTTGTAGTGTGCACGAGTAAATAAGTTTGTCACCCGTTTGCTTGCCGTACTATGTTGGCTTTCTTGCTTGAGTACTGGCAGGTCTTTTGCAGTCAAATTGTCTGAAGATGCCAATAATGAACCTGAAAACAGGGCAGCGACTAACGGAATGAGCGTAAACTTTTTACTCATACACAACTCCTTTATTTTTTACAGCTATTAAATGATATACAGGCTGTCTGCTTTGGTCTTAACTTGCATCCCTGTTACTAACTCAACGTGAACTTCATCTTTATTCACTTCAGTAATAACCGCGTTTACAAGTGCTTGGCCAAGTTTAACTTTAACTTTGCTATTAACCTTGACCTCTGAGGCAGGTAAAGGTTCAACTTTTCCTGAACGTTTTGCAGGAGCAGCTTTAGCAGGCTTATTACTTACTTTAGCGCCTTTTTCGCCAGATTTAGCGTGGTGGCCACTATTCTTTTTGTAAGATTTTGTGTCACCGTCTTTGCGTGGACGTTGTGGCTTCTTACGCTTCGCCATTTTAGCACGGCTTTCTTCTAACGCTTTTTGTGCGTGCTCAATATGCTCTTGTTCTACTTTTTCGTCTTGATTACCATCAAGATCGATACGGAACTCAGACTTAGTCACCGCTTCTAAATAGCGCCAGTTTGAGGTGTACTTTCTTAGTGCTTGACGAACCTGAGTTTTACTTACTTTCTCAGAACCTTCAATACGCTCAGCGATATCTTTAAAAATACCTACTTTAAGCGGCTGAATACCGTCTTTTTGTTTAAAACATTGTGGAAATTCTTGGTATAAGAAATCCAATACTTCATTAATATCTTTTAGCTTGTTTGTGGTTTCCATGTTAGAACCTTTTATTACATCTTTTCATCAAGTGATGAATCGACATAGTGTGTTACCCAGTCGGTCAACTCTTCGAAGTCCGCTTCAATAAGCGCTAAATCACCACGAAGGTGTTCCCAAATACCATTTATAATTTCATCAATTGATTCACAGTCAAGGTCATCTGGTAGACGCTCCCATGCCATGTGAATCAAGTCGTTGAGCCTTTCGGCAACAACTTCTTCTTCCCCTTCCCAATCACCAACATCATGGATTGCAAAGAGGTAATCTTGCACATTTAGCAGATCTTTCATTTTAGATTTGCCTCAAAGCATTTTACCAATGCTTCTAAACCAGCTTGATCATCAGTATCGAATCGCGCAATGCTTGGGCTATCGATATCAAGTACAGCAAATACTTTACCGTCTTTGAAAATCGGCACAACTACTTCTGAGTTAGATGCAGCATCACAGGCAATATGACCAGCAAATGCATGCACGTCTTCAATGAGTTGTGTTTGTTGTGTTTGCGCGGCAGTTCCACATACCCCTTTACCTACTGGAATACGGATACATGCAGGATTACCTTGAAACGGCCCTAGCACTAATTCTTCAGGTGAATCCATTAAATAAAAGCCCGCCCAATTGATATCCTCTAAAGAGGTAAATAACAGCGCACTAATATTTGCCATGTTGGCAATAACATTTGATTCACCAGCGATTAGCGACTCAGTTTGTTTAACTAATGACTGGTAAAAATCTTGCTTTTGCATACCAAACTACTTCTTATTAAACATACAGTAGCTAAAGGTACTCTTTGTAGACGACAAATGAAACCTTTTAAGGGCAAAAAAAAACATTTTGCCCTCAATTTCAGTCAGCTTGATTAAATATTCTGCTATTGATGAGAAGATTGTGTTGTAAGGCCCTGTCTTAAACCAAATAAAAACAGTCCAGCTGCCAGAGCAGACATCATAGCATTGACTACAAAAGCCATACCTGTTGTAGCGCTCAGTAAGTAGCTAAAAATAGCGCCACCTAGTAAGCCAAGTGTCAGAACACCTGAATAATTAACCTTTGCATATTTAAACATAAGTAAATAACCAGGCACTACAAATGCTGCCATAGTTAAGCCTACTATGTGTGCATTGGCAATTGCGCTAACAAGTAAATTAAAGAAAATGCTAAAACCATTTCCTTCAAGTGTGAATGCATAATAAAGGCCTAAGATACAACCGATGATCACAGGCGATAATAAAGAAAGTCCTACACTCTTTGCTAAACGATGTTTCATAAATTCCCTAATGTCACAAAGATAATACGAGAAGTGTTAAGCATGGACTAACTAGTTAAAATGCGAAATATCGACAATAGTCGTAATTTGCAGAACAAATGAGAAGCTTAAGAAACAAAAAAGCCGCTGAATAAATTCAGCGGCTTCAATGATGGTGGAGAGATAGGGATTTGAACCCTAGAGGGGCTACAAACCCCTGCCGGTTTTCAAGACCGGTGCATTCGACCACTCTGCCATCTCTCCGAATGCGAAAACCTACCCGCTTACGCCAGTAGTAAAAATAATGGTGGAGAGATAGGGATTTGAACCCTAGAGGGGCTACAAACCCCTGCCGGTTTTCAAGACCGGTGCATTCGACCACTCTGCCATCTCTCCGACGGCGTGCATAATAGATAAGGCAGCCGTGTTTGTGAAGCTTTTTTTCAAAAAAACTGTTTAAGTGATTAAAAAACAATTAATTTGCTCAGCATTAGTACAATAATGTTTAGATTGTGCGCAACATTGAACTTTTCAATTATTTATCTTGTCTATTGATCCACAATAGTTTGCCCAAATATATAACTCTTGATAGGCTTAGTTCAGTTTAATAATTGGAACTAACGAACGTATAAGTTCATTTAAAGGAGCTCTGACAATGGCGTTTAATCAATCGTACAATACTGCAAGACCAGTAATGTCGACTATTGAAACCAATAAAGTTTTAAAAAATACCTATTTCTTACTTGCCATGACACTGGCATTTAGCGCAGTGACAGCAGGTATCTCAATGGCAATGAATCTACCTTATTTTATGGGGATAGTTTTTAGCTTGATTTCACTTGGTGTGCTTTTTGTTGTTCACAAAAAGGCAGACAGTGCATCAGGTGTTGCTTGGGTGTTTGTATTCACAGGTTTGATGGGCGCAGGACTCGGTCCAATGCTTAACTACTATGCTGCAATGCCAAATGGCCCTATGCTCATTATGCAAGCGTTAGGCTCTACTGCGTTAATCTTCTTTGGTTTGTCTGCTTATGCACTTACCACGAAAAAAGACTTCTCATTTATGGGTGGCTTTTTAACTGTGGGTTTAATCGTAGTGATTATTGCAAGCCTAGTTAACTTATTCATCGGCAGCTCAATCACCTTTATGGTTATCAATGCTGCAGTTGTGCTAATTATGTCTGGTTTAATCTTATTTGACACTAGCCGTATTATTAATGGCGGTGAGACCAACTACATCCGCGCAACTGTTGCTTTATACCTGAACGTATATAATTTATTTACGTCTCTTCTTCACCTACTTGGTGCAAGTGATGACTAATTAAATAGTTCTGCTAAAATAGCCCCTTTCTAGGGGCTTTTTTATTGGATGCGTTTTGGCACAATTTGTACTTTCTCTTCATACCGCGCCGACCGATCACGACACAACTCAACGGCTAATTAAATTTGCACAGGCCTGTCTCGACTCTGGTCACTCAATTGCAGCTATCTTTCTTTATCAAGCAGGTGTTTACCACGCAAGTAACCATTTAGAACTTGCCAGTGACGAGCTGCCAATTAATCGTTTGTGGCAGTCGTTGAGTGAGCAAGAGGTCCCCCTACTGCTATGTGTCACTGCTGCTGAAAAGCGTGGCTTAGATATTGATAACACAAGCGTGTTTACCGTCGCTGGGCTTGCAGAATTTGCGATGCTTGTCAGTGAAGCGGATAAATGGGTGCAATTTAAATGAAAAACATTTTAGTGATCAGCCAGCATGGTCCATTTGATGATCAACATATTCGTGAATCACTCGACACCACACTAATTTTTGCTGCTATTGAACAAAACATTAGTTGGCTACTCAGTGGTGAAGCTGTTTTAGCTTTGAAGAAAAACCAGCAGCCAGAACAACTTGGCATTAAAAACTATTTTAAAACCATTAAAACGCTTGAATTATACGATGTTGAAAATATATATGTATGTGAAAAGTCGTTGATGGATTTTAACCTCACACAAGAAAGCTTAATTATTGATGTTAAAGTAGCTAACTTTGAGCAACAGCGTGAATTAATTAGCCAGCAACATCAGGTGGTGGCACTATGAGTACCCTGCATATTTTTTCAAAACCCTTAGCTCACTACTGCAATAATATGTTGGCCAATCTAATTTCTTCAGAAGATACAGTGCTACTTGTTAGTGATGCTTGTTATAACAACATGCAGTTTAAACAGTTCTCTTCAGCAATTCATTTACTTGAAGAAGATGCTGCAGCTCGTGATATTTCATTCAATCAAGGCGATATCGCAATAAACTATACACAGTTTGTAGAAATGACTTTAAACGCAAAAAACACGATTACTTGGTAAACCATGCTTGAATTTAATAACAAACAGATTGAAACAGACAAACAAGGCTATTTACTTGATTCAAATGATTGGTGTGAAGAGCTTGCACCCATTATTGCTGAGCAAGAGAACATTACCTTAAGTGAGCAGCACTGGGAAGTTGTGCATTTTGTGCGTGACTTTTATATAGAATACAACACCAGCCCTGCTATTCGTATGCTGGTCAAAGCAATGGCCCAAAAGCTAGGTGAAGAAAAAGGAAATAGCATGTACTTGTATAAACTATTCCCTAAAGGCCCCGCTAAGCAAGCGACTAAAATTGCAGGTTTACCTAAACCGGCTAGGTGCATTTAATGGTTAACAAAGCCAATAGCAAACCACGTCGCAGTAGCGGTCGTACTTATTCAAGACCTACTCAAAAACGCCAAGTTAAAAAGGCAATTAGCCCAGAGCAGCGCAAAGTGGTGCTATTGAACAAACCATTTGATGTGCTTTGCCAATTTACTGATGATCAAAACCGCAAAACGCTTGCCGACTTTATTACTATTAAAGACGTGTATGCAGCAGGACGCCTAGACAGAGATAGCGAAGGACTGTTGCTCCTTACCAACTGCGGTAAATTACAACACACACTCACTGAACCCAATAAAAAAACAGCTAAAACTTATTGGGTGCAAGTAGAAGGTGATGTGACTGATGAGGCTATCTTTGCACTTAACAAAGGCGTAGAGCTTAAAGATGGCATGACCAAGCCAGCCAAGGTTATGCGTATTGACGAGCCGGCAATTTGGCCACGTACCCCGCCCGTTCGCGAGCGTAAAAACATACCAACCAGTTGGTTAGAAATCTCTATCACTGAGGGGCGTAATCGCCAAGTTCGACGTATGACAGCGCATGTTGGCTTCCCTACTTTGCGATTAATTCGTTACAGCATTGGTAACTATACCCTTGATGGCTTAGACAGTGGTCAATTTAAAGTAGTGAACAACCCTGATGCATAAACCCAATGTCACAGTGGCCGCCATCGTCACATGCCAAGAAAAATTTTTACTTGTTAAAGAGCGCGATAAACACACAGGTGAGATTTGCTATAACCAGCCTGCCGGCCATTTGGAAGCCAATGAAACCTTAGCTGAAGCAGCTCATAGAGAACTTATTGAAGAAACAGGGATTAGTCTAAATGCTAGTCACCTTGTTGGTATCTATAATTTACACGCCACGAATGGCATTCACTATATGCGTTTTAGCTTTGCTTTTAATAGCCCAGAGCTGTTTAAACCATCTCCCAAAGATGATGACATTCTCAGCGCAGATTGGTTTAGCCTTGAGCAAATTAAAAGCCTGCCGCTTAGAAGCCCTCTGGTTTTAAAATGCATTGAAGATCATTTAGCTGGTAAAGCCTACCCACTTAGTTTGATTTACCAATAAGCGCTGTGATTTTGGCTGGTTTGGGCGTCTAAAAGCATGCTATAATATCGGCCTTTCCATAGCAGTTAAAAAATGACAGCGAATATTATGAGCGAAAATAGTCACATTAAAGTCATCGTGGGTATGTCCGGCGGTGTTGATTCTTCTGTATCAGCGTATTTATTAAAGCAACAAGGCTATCAAGTTGAAGGCCTGTTCATGAAAAACTGGGAAGAAGACGATAATGATGAATATTGCGCTGCAGCTGAAGACCTAAAAGACGCACAAGCTGTGTGCGACAAGCTAGGTATTGAGCTTCACACTGTAAATTTTGCAGCCGAATACTGGGACAACGTGTTTGAGTACTTTTTAGCAGAGTACAAAGCAGGCCGTACGCCAAACCCAGACATCATGTGTAATAAAGAAATTAAATTCAAAGCATTTCTAGAATTTGCAGCACAAGCACTTGGGGCTGATTACATCGCGACTGGCCACTATGTTCGCCGCGAAAAACGTGGTGATAAATTTGTAATGTGTCGTGGCCTCGATGACAACAAAGATCAAAGCTATTTCTTATACACTCTAAGCCATGAGCATATTGCGCAAACACTTTTCCCTGTTGGCGATATTGCTAAGCCTGAAGTACGCCGCATCGCTGAAGAGCAAGATTTAATTACACACGATAAAAAAGACAGTACTGGTATTTGTTTTATTGGCGAGCGTAAATTTAAAGACTTCTTACAAAAATTCTTACCAGCACAGCCAGGTAAAATTGAAGATACCGATGGCAACGAAGTGGGTGAGCACGAAGGCTTGATGTACCACACACTTGGTCAACGTAAAGGTCTATTAATTGGTGGCATGAAAGAAGGTTCGGGTGAACCTTGGTATGTAGTTGATAAAGACGTTGAGCGTAACGTATTAGTGGTTGGTCAAGGTAAAGACCACCCTCGCCTGTACAGCAATGGTTTAAATGCAAACCAGCTGCACTGGGTTGACCGCGAAGGTCCGAAAGGGACCACACGCTGCACTGTTAAAACCCGCTATCGCCAAGAAGATATCAGCTGTACTTTACTTGTTGGTGAAGATGGTATGGCGCGCGTACTATTTGATGAGCCACAAAAGGCAGTGACACCGGGCCAATCAGCCGTATTTTACGCTGACGAAGTCTGTTTAGGTGGTGGTATTATTGATTCGGTGATCAAATAATGACAGAGCACCAAGTCATGGCTTTAGCTGCCATGTGTCAAGTTGCTAAACAAGTACAAAAAGTTGCGCAATATGGCCAAGGCAGTGATCACGAATTAGAAAAATTACTAAACTGTATTGTTGAAACATCACCAAATAGCCCTGAAGACGTGTATCAGGGTAAGCATAATTTACGTGAAGGCTATCGCATTTTGATTGCACAGCTTTCGGCTGGCGCCGACAAAGACGTCGAAATCGTAAAATATGTGGGTGGTTTAATGCAATTAGAACGTGCATTAAGTTCAAAACAAAACAGTTTAAATGAATTAGGTCGTCGCATTGATGATGTTAAACGTCGCCTCGACCATTTTGCTATCACAGATGATACTGTAGTAGCAGCGCTTGCTGATATTTACTCATCGGTGCTAAGCCCCCTTGGGCATCGTATTCAAGTGTATGGCAAGCCAGAGTTATTAAAACAGCAGCTCACGCAAAACAAAATTCGTGCCCTATTATTGGCCGGAATTCGTAGTGCCGTGTTATGGCGACAAATGGGCGGTAAACGCCGTCACTTTTTCTTTGCAAAAAGAAAAATCCTCGCCATTGCTAAACAATCAATTTAATTATCGTTCAAACTAGACAATTTAGGAGTCATTATGGAGCTTTCAGCGTTAACCGCTATCTCTCCGGTAGATGGTCGCTATGGCAGCAAGACCACGGAACTACGCAGCATTTTCAGCGAATTTGGTTTAATCAAATCCCGTGTAACTGTTGAAGTTCGTTGGTTACAAGCTTTATCTGCAGCTAGCGCAATCAAAGAAGTACCGGCTTTTAGCGACGAGGCTAATGCTTTACTTAATGCCATTGTTGATAACTTTAGCGAAGCGGATGCAGCACGCGTTAAAGAGATCGAGCGCACAACTAATCATGACGTAAAAGCAGTTGAATACCTACTTAAAGAAAAAGTAGCTGATAACGCAGAGCTTAACGCAGTTAACGAATTCATTCACTTTGCATGTACTTCAGAAGACATCAATAACCTGTCTCACGGTTTAATGCTGACTGAAGCGCGTGACAAAGTATTACTTCCATACTGTGACCAACTTCTAAATGCATTAAAAGAAAAAGCAGTTGAGTACAAGTCAGTTGCGATGATGACACGTACCCACGGTCAACCAGCTACCCCTTCGACAATGGGTAAAGAGTTTGCAAACGTCTACATGCGCTTAAAGCGTCAACGTGACCAAATTGCTAGCGTAGAAATGTTAGGTAAAATCAACGGTGCTGTAGGTAACTACAACGCTCACCTGAGTGCATACCCAGATTACGATTGGCACAAACACGCTGAACAGTTCGTAACGAGCCTAGGTTTAACATTCAACCCGTTCACAACACAAATCGAGCCACACGATTACATTGCTGAGTTATTCGATGCAGTTGCACGTTTCAACACTGTATTACTTGATTTTGACCGTGACGTTTGGGGCTACATTGCACTTAACCACTTCAAACAAAAAACAATCGCAGGTGAGATTGGTTCATCAACTATGCCTCACAAAGTAAACCCGATTGATTTTGAAAACTCTGAAGGTAACTTAGGTATTGCTAACGCTATCTTTACTCACCTTGCGCAAAAACTACCTGTTTCTCGCTGGCAACGTGACTTAACTGACTCAACAGTGTTACGTAACCTAGGTGTTGGTATGGGCTACACACTTATCGCTTACCAAGCGACATTAAAAGGTGTTAGCAAGCTTGAAGTAAACGAAGAGCGTTTATTAGCAGAACTAGACCAAAACTGGGAATTACTAGCAGAGCCAATCCAAACGGTTATGCGTAAATATGGTATCGAAAAGCCATATGAAAAACTTAAAGACCTTACTCGTGGTAAGCGCGTAAACCAAGAAATAATGGCTGATTTCATCGATGGTCTTGAGTTACCTGAAGAAGCAAAAGTAGAAATGAAAAAATTAACTCCGGCTAATTACATTGGTCGTGCTGTTGAGTTCATCGATAACTTAGCTTAAATTCAAATTAAGACTTAAAAAAGCGAAAGGCCTTCCTTTCGCTTTTTTTATATCAATTCGCTTAGGTCATGTTATGTATCAATTAACCATCAATTCATTAACCCAAGAGCAATTTTTAGCTGAGTATTGGCAGAAAAAACCATTACTTATAAAGCAAGGCTTCAAGGATTTTGCAGATCCGATCGAGCCCGAAGAATTGGCCGGTCTTGCCATGGAAGAAAGCATTGAATCACGTATTGTGACCAATCACTCAGATGATTGGCAAGCATACCATGGTCCTTTTGAAGACTTTAGCTTGCTAACTGAAAAGCACTCAACATTACTGGTGCAAGCAGTTGACCATTGGCATAGCGATGCAGCGCAACTATTGGAGCCATTTCGCTTTATTCCCAACTGGCGTATCGATGACTTGATGATCAGCTACTCTACCCCGGGTGGTGGCGTGGGCCCGCATTTAGACCAATACGACGTGTTTATTATTCAAGGTGAAGGTAAACGCCACTGGCGAGTTGGTTTACCTGATGCGAACTTAAAGCAATTTGCACAAAATAAGAGCCTGTTACAAGTTGAGCAATTTCCTGCCGTGATCGACTGTGTGTTAGAGCCGGGAGATATTCTCTATATTCCACCAGGTTGCCCACATGAAGGTTACGCAGTTGAAAATGCACTTAATTACTCTGTGGGTTTTAGAGCGCCAAACCAACGCGATTTATTATCACAATTTGCCGATCACCTCATCGATACTGAGCTTGGTAACCAACGATACGGTGATGCAGAGCTTAAGTTGCGCTCATCTAAAGGTGAGCTTAACCAAACTGAAGCAGAAAAAGTAAAGCAACTTATGATTGCTGCAATTAATGATGACGCAGTATTCAAGACTTGGCTTGGTAACAGTATGAGTCAGCCAAAGCATGACATGGATTTAGCGCCTTTAGAAGAGCCATATACTTTAGATGACATAAATGACTTACTCAATGATGAAGACGTTGTTTTTGAGCGTTTAGGTGGTACCCGCGCTATCTATCAAGTAATTGACGATAAAATACTTTTAAGTATTAATGGTGTTAATTACATGCATGATTTAACTGACCTTGAATTAATAACAAAGCTCACCGATCAGACATGGGTGACCGCTGCTGACATAAATAGTTCAAAAAATAATCACATTTTCTTGGAAACCTTTACTACACTTTTAAATGAGGGTATTTGGTTTTGTTAGGAGTGTGTGTTTATGGGCTATCAAATAGATGAAGTTGAATGGAGTATCGACAAGGAACTCTTACAACAAATCCGAGAGCGGGTATTTGTATATGAACTACATATCCCAAGACACATTGAGTTTGACCATCTAGATAAAATAGCACATCACGTGCTCGTTACAGATGAAGGTAAACGCCCAGTTGCTACTGGGCGTTTATGTAATGATGGCCTTATCGGCCGTATTGCAGTTTTACCAGAACACCGTAATCGTTCGGTTTATAAATCATTATTGAATTACTTAGTTAATTTGGCTGAAAAGCAAGGCTGTGATTGTGTCAGCATTAATTGCATATTGAATGAAGTAGATAGATTCAAACAAAATGGTTTTTCGGCTGATGGTTTAGTGTTTATGGAAGCTGGTATTCCAAGGCAACGAATGCTCTGCCCTATTAAGCAATTTGATACGCGGCCATTCACTTTGGTGCACTAAGGTATATGTTAAATAAAAAAGCTGAATAACATTATTCAGCTTTTTTGTTAGAAGGTATGCAGAGTTAGTTATGCTGGCTCATTTTGCCACATTTCTTCTTTTTCAAATAACTCATATAAGCCATGGGCACGGTTGATTAACAGATTAGCAAAATCAGCTTTGGTTTTATCTACCGCACCTGATTGCATTAGCTGATCAGCCTTCATTTGCCACTGCATTGAGAAATAACGTAATACTTCACGTGCATTGTTTGCTGCGCTTGCTTCAGCGTGATCGGTTGGTAAACGACCTGTGATCACCCAATAGCTCTTACCGTTTTGTGCTTTAAATTTCCAAATAGCTACTAATGGCGCAATAAAACGGCTTTCTTTTTCTACAACAGTTTGCGGAATAACGCCTTTTTCAGCTAAATGCTTTTGTGCATTTTCGAAACATTCTCTTTGCCAAATAACACTTTGTTTTTGCGCTTCAGCTTGTTCTTCTGGTGTTAATGGTCTTGCTTGTTTTTGTTCCATGGTGGTTACTCTTTTACAACATTTCTGACACTTTAAGGTTTAAAATGGCGCTGTGCAAGTGTTTACAGGCAATCAAAGAGCATTTAAATTTACTTGCGTACTATTCAATCAACCTAGAAAGAAGAGTTAGGCTCAGTTAAAAATTGCAGTTCTTCAGGAGTCGATTCGCGACCTAAAATCTTATTGCGATGTGGGTAGCGACCAAACTTATCAATAATTATTTTGTGCTTTAGTTCAAATTCATAATTACTCATGCCTTTAAACAATTGCTCAGCCTGCTGGTGAATGATTTTAGATTCACTGTGCATAAACGGCATGTAAATAAACGCAGCTTGAGAGCTAGGTAATTTTTTATCAAAGCCAAGTTCAATTGCTCTTTGCGCTAAGCTTAGTGCTTGTGGATCTTGGCTAAAAGCCTGCGCCGTATTACGATAAATATTGCGTGAAAACTGATCTAACACGATAATTTCAGCTAAAGAGCCTAGGGCATCAACTCGCCAGTCAGCATGCTCGCCTGCGATAACCTGTAAAAGGCATTCTGAAAACTCAACCGTAATCAAGGCATCAACTTCATCAGATTGCTGATACCAAGATTCTGGGCCTAATTCATTAAACCAAAAATCGATAATCCTTTGCTTATTCATAAACACTCCTTAATTACCAAGAACTTTTGCAGGATCGACACGGGTTGCTTGCCAAGCAGGATATAATGTTGCCAAAATAGCGAGGATAAAAGTCACAATCACCGTAATAACGATATCTTGCCAAACTAATTTACTGGGTAAAAACTCAATAAAATAAACCCCTTGTAACGGGTTATCGCCAAATAAATTACTTGCCCAAGTGAACAGTTCACTGATGTTTAACGCAAGCATCACACCGATAATCGTGCCTAGAATTACCCCGATTAAAGCTTGTGTAAAACCTTGCATCACAAAAGTTGCTAAAATGGTGCAATCTTGTGCGCCCATGGTTTTTAAAATTGCGATATTTGCCTGTTTTTCACGTACTTCCATCACTAAAGACGAAACAATATTAAAACTCGCTACCGCAATTATTAAAAACACCACGATATACACAATCGTGCGAACCATTTGAATATCTTGATATAAGCTACCCTGGGTTCTAAACCAACTCGATACATAGACATAATCAGGAATAACTTGCCCCACACGCATCGCCGTTTGATGGGCTGCGAACACATCAGCTACTTGTAGACGTAAACCGGTTACTTGGTTTTGCTCAAAACTCAACACACTTTGCGCTTTATCAAGGCGAATAAAAGCCGCTGTTTCATCAATTGGGCCGCCCATTTTTATAATACCCGCCAAATTCAAACTCACACGTTTAGGTGCAAGCAAGCTTGTACTTTGCTGGTTTATCTGTGGAATTAATAAGGTAACTGGGTCGCCAATTTTAAGACCTAATCGGTTGACTATTTGTTGTCCTAATAGCACATCTTCTTGTTGTAATTGACTAACTAAGCGCCCTTCTGTGAATTGGTTTAACGCTGACACTTGGTTTTCAAATTCAGGGCTAACACCACGCACTTCAACTGCTTTTAACTCACTTTTATATTGCGCCATGCCGTTAACACTTATAAACGGCGCGGCACCTGTTACACCGGCTTGAGAACGCAATAAAGCAACTTTTGACTGCCAGTTATTGATTGGTTTGTTAGGGGCAACATATTCAACCTGCGGAACTACCGATAAAAGTCGATGTACTAATTGCTGCTCAAAGCCATTAATCACTGACAAAGCAACAATTAACACGGCGACTCCTAGAAGTATGCCGATTGTCGATGCTTTAGCGATAAAGCTAACAAAACCGTTTTGTCCGTCTTTTTGGCCACTATGGGCACGAAATCGTTTAGAAATAAAGGCACTAAGCAACATGCTGAGACTCTTTAATAGCAAGCTTACCATCATCTAAATAGGCAATTTTGCCTAGTTTATCTGCAAGTTCTAAATCATGGGTTACCACAACAAAACTGGTTTTTAAGCTAGTATTTAATTCTTTAATCAAATCGTAAATTTTAATAGCGTTTTGTTTATCTAGGTTACCGGTTGGTTCATCGGCTAGCACTAAAGCAGGCTCAGTAACTAATGCACGTGCTATTGCAACCCGCTGCCTCTCACCACCTGATAACGCCGAAGGTTTATGTTCGCTACGATGAGATAACCCAACTTTATCTAGCATGTTACGGGCTTTTTCGGTTGCCGCTTTTGCGCTTAAGCCTTTAATTAATAATGGCATTGCAACATTTTCGATGGCAGTAAATTCCATTAATAGATGGTGGAATTGATAAATAAAGCCCAAATTTTCATTTCGGAAACTGGCTTGTTGTTTACGGTTTAATTTAGAAACTTGCTGGCCTTTAATTTCAACCTTGCCTGAGCTTTCGTTATCTAAGGTACCCAATATATGCAGTAAAGTACTTTTTCCTGAGCCTGAGCTCCCTACAACGGCTAACATTTCGCCTTGATTAAGTGCTAAATCAACCCCTTTTAATACCGCAACCTCGTTATCGCCATCTTGATATACTTTATTTAACTGCTGACAATTGATAACTAAATCACTCATAACGTAATACCTCTGCTGGATTCACTTTTGCAGCTTTTCTGGCAGGATACAAGGTAGCTAAAAAGCTCATCGCAATACTCCCTGCGGCAATAAAACTCAAACTCATCACATCAAATTTAACGGGTAAACTCACGCCCGCTAGTAAATTGATGCCTAACATATTCAATAATTCATTAATGTTGCTACTTAACAGCACACCAAGTAACGCACCAATACTAGTACCGATAAGGCCGTTATATAAGCCTTGAATCATAAACACGTGCTGCACTTGTAACGGAGTTAAACCCAGTGTTTGTAAAATAGCGACTTCACTTTGTTTTTCGCTCACCATCATGGTTAATGCCGACACGATATTAAACACTGCCACGAGCACGATTAAGCCAAGTAACATCGACATAATACGCTTTTCCATTGCCACAGCGGCAAATAGTGTCCCTTGGCTAGCTCGCCAATCAGTCACTTTGTAATCGTTTAAAATAGCTAACTGAGATTCTAATACTTGCTCAACAGCAAATGGTTCATACAGAGATACACTCAAGTTAGGTGCTGCTGATTTTGCTAGTTTCAAAACTCTGCCTAACGAATAGCCACTGGTAAATGCCAATGACATATCAATTTCTGACTGTGTTTCATAAAGTGCAGCAACGGTAAACAAGCGCTGACTCGGTACTCGACCAAGGGGAGTATACGAACTGGCATTAGGCATGATCACCCGTACTTTATCCCCAAGCGAAATACCCAATTTTCGACTCAAGTAGCGGCTAATCGCAATATGGTAGTTGCTGTCCATTACTTGTGACCAATTGCCGGCAACAATTTTATCTTTTACGTTATAGATGGAGCTTCCTTCATCATAAAGGCCTTGTAACAATACGCCGTGCAAATCTTGGTTAGTTTGTAAAATGGCTTCGCCATGGCGGTATAGGTTAACTTGTTTAACATCTTGAGAATTTGCTAGTTGCTGCTTTAACTGCAGCATGGTTTCTTTCGAATTATCTTCGGCTGATACTTCAATATGAGGAATTAAACCTAGCATGTTGGTTTTAAGGTTATTTTCAAAGCCATTCATTACTGAACTAACTGTAAACAAGGCCATTAAACCAATAGCAATGCCCGCGATAGAGAAAAATGAAATAAATGAGATAAAGGCATTGCCCTTTGAGGAGCGACTATATCTCAGCCCTATAAAAAGGCTAACAGGTTGAAACATAATAAATTATGGGTATTCCAAGGGCTAAATATGCGCTCATGTTAGCATAGATTTAGCTAGCATGGGATGCGCGAAATTGTAAAAAATAATTATAAATCTGATACTTGAACAGTAGCAACCAAATGGTCAAGTAATGCTTTTACATTGGTTGCAATAAACTGCCTTGGTGGATACACCCCCCACACCCCTTCAGGTTCAGGTGCAACATTCGAAAGAACAGCAGTCAACCTGCCATCGGCTAAGTGTTCATTGACATAGTAATCTGGTAATTGCACGATGCCTAACCCTTTGATAGCAGCGTCAACCAATGCCCAACCACTGTTACAGGCTAAACGCCCAGCCACTTTGATGTGCTTATCTTGGCCCTGCTCTTTTACCCGCCAGTAACTGTTATTACCGATAAGGCAATTGTGCTGATGTAATTCACTGACACTGTGTGGTTGGCCGAATTTATTGATATATTCAGGGCTACAACAAATAACAAGCCTGCGCTGACTGATGCGCCGTGCTTTTAAAGATGAATCTTTTAAATGACCAAGGCGAATAGCCAGATCATACCCATCTTCTAATAGATTAACTTGCTCATTACTTAAATGGCTGATCACTTCAATATCTGGGTGCTTTTGCATAAACGAATGTACCGCAGGCATGATAAAACTTTCACCGTACATCACAGGAGCTGTTAGTTTTATACTGCCTTTAGGTGTCAATTGCTGCTCTGCAAGTAATGCCGTAGCATCATCCATGGCATGTTGTAATTGTTTTGTTTGATGCGCAAATACCTGCCCCTCTTGCGTTAGCACCACTTTACGAGTGGTTCGGGTTAGCAATTGGGTGTTTAATCGCTCTTCTAATTGGCTCACATAGCGGCTTACATGGGCCACTGACATACCCAATAGCTTACTTGCTTTTGTAAAACTGCCTGTTTCTGCTACCGCTAAAAACTCATCAATTCCGTGCCAACGATTCATTATTACCATACTGTAAAAGTGTTTTAATAAAACGAAGATTATCATTCATTGAGAAACAAATAAAATAGACTAAGTTTAATACTTACTTCCAACAACTATAAGGGAACGTTATGACTGATTTTATCAAATCAAAAGCGGCTATCGCTTGGGGTCCAAATCAACCACTATCAATTGAAGAAGTGGATGTAATGATGCCTAAAAAAGGCGAAGTGCTGGTAAAGATTGTTGCTACAGGTGTTTGTCATACCGATGCATTTACTTTATCTGGTGAAGACCCTGAAGGTATTTTCCCAGCAATCCTTGGCCATGAAGGTGGCGGTATCGTTGAAGCCATCGGTGAAGGCGTAACACATGTTGAAGTAGGCGATCATGTTATTCCTCTTTACACTGCTGAATGTGGCGAGTGTAAAATGTGTAAATCGGGCAAAACAAATTTATGTTCTGCGGTACGTGAAACGCAAGGTAAAGGTTTAATGCCTGATGGCACAACGCGTTTCTATAAAGATGGTCAACCAATTTATCACTACATGGGTTGCTCTACCTTCTCTGAGTACACTGTATTACCAGAGATTTCACTTGCTAAGGTAAGCAAAGAAGCGCCGCTTGAAGAAATTTGTTTACTTGGTTGTGGTGTAACAACCGGTATGGGTGCTGTTACTAAAACAGCAAAAGTTCAAAAAGGCGATACCGTCGCTATTTTTGGTCTAGGCGGTATCGGTTTATCGGCGATTATCGGTGCGAAAATGGCGGGCGCAAGCCGTATTATTGGTGTTGATATCAATACCAGTAAGTTTGATCTTGCGACTAAACTAGGTGCAACTGATTTAGTCAATCCAAATGACTTCGACAAACCAATCCAAGAAGTTATCGTTGAAATGACTGATGGCGGTGTTGATTTCTCCTTTGAATGTATCGGTAATGTTAATGTAATGCGCTCAGCTCTTGAGTGTTGTCACAAAGGTTGGGGTGAATCGGTAATCATAGGTGTTGCAGGTGCAGGCCAAGAGATCTCAACACGACCATTCCAACTAGTAACAGGTCGTGTATGGCGCGGTAGTGCATTTGGTGGCGTTAAAGGTCGCTCAGAACTACCTGAAATTGTTGAGCGTTATATGAACGGTGAGTTTGCTTTAAATGATTTCATCACACACACCATGAAACTTGAAGATATCAATGAAGCTTTCGACTTAATGCACGAAGGTAAGAGCATCCGCTCAGTTATTCATTATTAATCTTTTATTTGGCGCTAGGTTGATACCTAGCGCTTTTGTTTCAAGGATATGGTTATGCTAGAAAACATAAGCTCAACAAAAGTCAGCGGTGGCTGGCATAAACAATATACCCACCAAGCGAGCAGCACGCATTGTGCTATGCGCTTTGCGATTTTTTTACCGCCCGGTGCCAGCGAAACCAACAAAGTACCCGTCATGTATTGGTTGTCAGGTTTAACCTGCACTGATGAAAATTTTATGCAAAAAGCCGGAGCATTTAAAAAAGCGGCTGAACTAGGTATTGCGATTGTCGCTCCAGATACTAGCCCGCGCGGTGAAAATGTGCCTGACGATGACAATTACGATTTTGGTCAAGGTGCTGGTTTTTATGTCAATGCGACTCAAGCGCCTTACAATGTGCACTACAACATGTACGACTATGTTGTTTCTGAGTTACCTGCACTTATCGAAGCGCACTTCCCTGTGACGACCAAAAAAGCCATCGCCGGTCATTCTATGGGTGGTCACGGCGCATTGATGATTGCACTTAAAAACCCTAAACAATACGTCAGCGCCAGTGCTTTTAGCCCGATAGTGAACCCGATTAATTGCCCTTGGGGTGAAAAAGCGTTCAGTAATTACCTAGGTAGTAATAAAGCAAGTTGGCTTGCATACGACAGCTGTGAATTAATGAAAAATGCCGTCACTGATGATTATTTACCCATGCGTATTGATCAAGGTGAGGCCGATAATTTCTTAGCTGAGCAACTCAAAACCGAGCACTTATTTGCTGTCGTGAACGAAAAAGATTACCCAGCCGAAATTAACATGCACGCGGGTTATGATCATAGTTACTTTTTTATCAGCAGCTTTATTGATGAACACCTAATGTTTCATCAAAAGTATCTGTGATTAATACTTAATTTTTAGTGTGAGGGCTTAGCTTCCTCACACTCTTTAATACTGCGTGTGATTTGCCTGCAAACTAATTGCGGTTGTTCTTCATTTGGTTTGAGTAAACCAATAACAGCGCTATCAATTTCGAAGCCTAACTTTGCGAATGAAAAGCCGTCGGCATCGGTTACAGTACTGTTAGTATGATTTGCATTTGTAGTTGCAAGATTTGTTGGTTGTGAGTTTTTTGCATAGCCATCGACTATTGACCCCGCCACTGTACACCCCACTAATTGGTAGCTAATTAAGCAAATAACAAGTTTTGAAAAGTTAATCTTCATTAAAACTATCCATTAATGTAGGTCTTTTTTTTGGCTCAGCTTTGACCTCAACACATTCCTTTACTGTGCGACTTATTTGGCGGCATTTAAGCTCAACGTCTTTGTCTTTACTACCGCTCTCCAAGCCTTCAATAATCGCTTTGTCGATTTCATAACCTAGCATCGTCATGGTCATACCATAGTTCACTCGGTCATTATCTTTTTTATCTGCATAGGCACTGGCAGGCTGTGCTTGGCTAGCACGCCCACCAATACCATCAGCAACTAGGCCAATTGCAGTACAGCCACTGAGCAAACTAACAGAAAGTAATAGATACAGAGATTTAAGCATTGGTCCTCCAATACACTTAAGCTTATTTTATAAGCATAATAACAAACGCGTAGTTTAACTGTAAAAAACTGTAAATTAATCACAAATATCGCGAATAAACTCTTTTAAAAACCCAACCAACTGCAATAGAAATATTAATAAGAAAGGTAAAGCGCCTAAAATTGCAACGCTACGATTTAACGGCTCATCTTGTAACATTAATAATGCAAAGCTGCATAGGAATAATGCTAAACACCATGCATAGAGGGTTACGCGGTTATTTTGCTCAGAGCTAACCAGTTCTCTTATGACTAATATTGCAGAGTCAGCGGATGTGGCAACAAATATCAACAGTAATAATAAGCTGGCCCAAATAAACACGGTTCCTTGCCAGTCTAGTTGATTAAAAAATACAAATAAGCCTTGGCTATAATCCTGTTTTATTGCGACTAAAATACCTGCTTGATTGAGTCTATCCCATTCAATTGCTGCCCCCGAAAAGGTCGCAAACCAAATTATAGTGACTAAAGTTGGAATACACACAACCGCCAAAATAAATTGCCAAACCTTGCGCCCCTGACTAATTTTGGCTAGGAACACACCAACAAATGGCCCCCACGCTAACCACCAAAAGTAATAATTATATGTCCAATGAGTGGCCCAGTCAGGCGTTTTTAACTGGCTATCAAATTGCCAAGTGCCGGTTGCAAGCAACTGTAAATAGTAGCCAGTTCCATCAAATGCAATCTTTATAATAGGCTCAATTGGCACCACTAGTAGCAACCAAACAAGCAGACTAAATGCTAAAAGTACGTTAAATATACTCAGTGACTGTACCCCGCGTCGTAATCCAAATTTAACCGACAGCGAATAAATAACTGCTAACAAACAAACGATTAATGAACCTACTAATAAAGTTGAAGTAACCCCCAACTCAATTTCTACGCCTTTACTTATCAATAAAGTTGAATTAGCTATGGTGCCGACGACCCCAAAAAAAATAGCGATTACCGCAATTAACTTAACAATAAACGACACAGTAAATTTTGCAGACTTATCAAAGCGATTACCAAGCGCCGTTAAAACAGGGGCACAAATATCTCCTGATTTACCACTGTATTGCGTTAATCCCCCAAGCACGAGCGCAAATACTGCATAAAGTGCCCAAGCATGGGCGCCCCAATTAACCAAGGTTAAAGCGAGGCTACTAGCTAGTCTATCTGGGTATAAGCTTTGTTTAAGTGGAGGGTCGAGAGAATGTAATGCAGGCTCTGCTACGCCCCAAAAAACCAAACCAGATCCCATTCCTGCTGCAAACAACATGGCAAACCAACCAAAGTTTGAATACTCAACAACAGCGTGTTCGCCACCTACTTTACGGCTACCGAGTGGGCTAATGGCTAAAATAATGATGGCAAACAATAAAAAATTCACCAATAAGAAAAAGCTACTACCAGTCCATTTTAAAATCATTTGTACAAACGGCTGAACTTGCTCAGTGATAACATCAGGCAAAATCACAGCAATCAGTGCACCAAACATACACAGTGCAAGCGCGGTTTTTTCAAGAGAGGAGATGGAATGTTTCAATGTGAAGCCTATTTTGTCAGCGTGTTTAGCATACTGTTAGCATGGCTGAAATTCAAACAGCCAAAAGGCTGAAAAAATGACATAGCACTGCGTAAAAATCGCAAATTATAGCAAGCCCTACTTTTTAAAACCCGGCTACATGTCCCTATTTTCCTCATTTTATTCAATTTGTTGATCGGGTATTGAAATTGCAAAGCTATCATAATCTAGATAGCAAGGAACAAAGCATGGACTTTAATATTGATTGGTATGAAATTCTCGATAATTTAATTCACCTAGGCATTGCCTACTTACTTGCCCTTCCTATGGCATTTGATCGAGAAAAAACGAGTAATGGTGCAGGTCTTAGAACATTTCCATTAGTCGCTGTTGCATCTTGTGGTTATGCATTAGTGGGTATGTCTGTTTTAACAAGTTCAGAGGCAGAATCAAAAGTACTCGAAGGGATCATCACGGGTATTGGTTTTATTGGCGGTGGTGCCATTTTGAAGAATAAGAATTCAACGTATGGAACAGCCACAGCAGCCAGTATTTGGAACATGGGACTCATCGGCATTGCTGTGGCATTTAGTCGCTACGAAATCGCTTTTTTAATGGCGTTGATTAATTTCGTAACGCTAAGGTATGTTAAGCGCTTAAAGTAAACGATTAGCTAGCGTCATATTTAGAGTTAACGATGGCATAGCCAGTTTGTTTCACTTTAATCTCAGCAGGGTTTGCAGATTTAACTAATAAACCGCACCGTCTGCTTTGCTCATCAATAACGTATTTAACCGATTCACTCGCTTCAAGGTCAATGACTTGATCAGCACAGCGGATCTGTAATTTAGTGACATCGCTCGCGCCTTCAATTTTGATTGAACCGCGAGATAAAGATAAATATGACAGCTTATCTTTTGAAACATTGATTTGTGAATTAATCTGCGGTGTGCGCGCCAATAAGTCATCAATTTGCTTGATGGTGGCAAGTTTGTTTTCTTCTGAAAACTGTTTACCCTCGATATTATCTAACGCATAAATAGCATTGTAAGCAAGATTAAAATCGCCCTTAAAGCTGTACCATTGTAGCGCACTTTTAGCGACTAAATATTGTATATCCGTTGGCAACTTAGCTCGCAGTAAATAGGCTACAGACAACTGCTCATCAAAGCCAAACCATTGTTGTTGATGATAATAATATTGGCTTTTCAACCAAGCAAACAATGCCTGCTCAGAGGTGTTTTTAGTATGGTCTTTGTATAACTCAGCCAATGCTTGCTCAGCTTTATTAAACTCTTTTGCTTGTAGCATTTTATTGATTTCATCGTATTCATTAATGAAACCACGGCTCGCTTTATCATTTGAGTAACCATTAAAATACTTACCTACTTCAAATGAAAATAGGTAACCCCCTTCTACGGTTTTACCTTCTTTTGTAGCGGGTGCAAACTCTAAGTTGGTTAAGTATTTCTCTGCGTTTTCTTCGCTGCCGCGAGTATCAGATGCCATGATCACTTCAATATCTTTTGCCTTACCATGTGTATCAACCACATAAGACATTAATGCCCAACCTTCAAGGCGAGAGCCGTTATAACTACCTGGGTAACGTTTGTTTGAATTTTTAACAATGTAAGCTGATGTGGCGGCCTGTAAATCAACACCTAAGTCGTTGACATCTCGTGCTAAAGCCTGTGTTGGTAATGCGATAAGTGAACAAAGTGCTGCGAGTTTAGTGAATTTAATCATGACAATGGCTCCAATTCCCTTTGATAGGAACATTTATAGCACTAAAAAAGGCGCTTTAAAAGCGCCTTGCTGTCAAGAATGTGCTTAAACATGTCTTGAACTTAAAACATATCCTGATAAGGATTTGGTTTAGATAATAAAACTTTTTTATCAAAACCTGGGATTGTCATTGAATCTTCACTAATCTCAATGTCATTTTCATCAATTAAGCCATCACCAAAACGATAAATTAGCTCATATTGACCTAAATCTGCCTGTTGCTGATAGTCAGTTTGTGCTTGGACTACCTGAGTATGACGGTCATGATATTGCGCTATTACCGCATCACCGTGACGCCTTGCGAGCATTTTTAATGTAATTGCCGGTGATAAAACTGTCGCAGTAGCGTTATTGCCACCAAAGCCTTTTGAGTTAATGAAGGCAATATCCATTGCATCACATTGATAATGTTCAGTGCGAATATCTAAATGCTCGCTATAAACATCATCTGCCACTTTATCAATTGTGGTTATACCCGGCATAATATTGTGACTAAACACACCTAATGCCATAGCTAATTGGTCACCACTGGCAGGAGCTATAGTATGGCCAACATACGCTTTAGGTGCTGCAACCTTCCAATTATCAATTGCAAAAGTCTCTGCCACTTTATGATAGATCAGTGATTCTGTTACGCGGTTTTGTGGTGTACTTGAGCCGTGAGCTAAAATGAAACTACGCTTTTGTACTGCTTCTTGGCCAACAATACTGCTTGCTAGTGCAACAGATTTGGCCATCGTAATGTAGTTACCAGGGCCCGGAGCTGTAATTGATTTTTTAATGCCATCGGCATTTACAAACACATCTGCAACACTGCCTAACACATCTGCACCTAACTCTAATGCCAATGCATCATCCATTAATATAGCAACTTGTGCGCCTTCACCAATTGTAAAACCACAGTTTTCACCAAATGGACGGCTGGTACGGCGATGATCAACCACATCTGTATTATCAAGGCGCTTTAGGCCCTCTTCATTAGCAAGTGCGCTCATATTGCCAAAACCTTCAACGATTTCAGGTGTAATAGCACACTCAACAGACGCCACAATAGCTACACGCGTACGTCCTGCTTGAATATCGTTTACTGCTGCACGTAGGTTATATAAAAACGTGGCACATGCCCCTGATGTAGTAAAAGTTGTGCCCACATTGCCTGTTACATAAGCATTGATAAAGTCAGTCGACATGGTGTTTAAGCCAAGTGCAAGCTGTTTTGTACTCACACGGTCGCCCTGCTGACGCGCACGAATAAGTCCACCAAATCCTTCATCATCAACTTGACCAGCCACAGAAGCTGAGTAAGTGCCAATTTGATCAGGCTCAACGCTATTCATTACCTGCTGCCACGCCAGACCTGTCGAACGAATTGCATCGGTTGCGGCAAAGATAGTCGCTTGCAAGCCTCTTGGTTGATAACGGCTGTTATACATAGCCGAAGGTTCAAAACCTGTTGGTAATTGACCGGCCGCTTTAATTGGGTTATCGCGCGTACTGTCATGTTTAATAGCAAGATCAGCACTAATTGTAACTTTCACTTTTTTATCAGTTAATTCTTCAACCTGCCAAGCACTTGGTACTGGAGTTGGTAAATCACGGCGGCGCGTTTCAAAAACAATCTGCTGTTCATCAGACGCTGTTAACGTCATTTTTTGCTGCCATGGCGTTGCATCAACATCGAAGTGATTTTTTTCAATTTTACGAATAAGTGTACCAGCTAAAATTTGTTCACCGAACTTAGCTTCGATGTCTGATTCGGCAATGGTATTGCCGTCAGCATCTTTTAGTAAACCTTCAGTAAGGGTGACTAAGTTCATTAATGTCGCTAAGCCTAAGAATGTCTCCTGACGGGCTTTAGCGTCCAAGCTGTCTAACACGATACGACGATAACCTTGATGAAAAGAAGTGCGGCCAGCGGCATTAATACCACCCATACCGACAATAACGGGTAATGCTGTCATAAAAAACCTTGAGAAAACGTGTTATGAGAATTAAGCCAAGTTTAAATGGATTAATTAACACGCTTTATGCTTAAATAGCCAAATAACCTGCATAACAGGCCAAAAATAACTGGTCGGAGCAATTAGAGTGACGAAACTTCAACAAGTAAAAGCTATTGAAATTAGTATTTTGGTTTATCCCCATTTATTAATAACCAGTTTAACCCTGCCTATCGAAATGCTCAGAGCTGGCGAGGCCTTTGCTAAAAGCCATCGTCAGCAAAACGAATTTAAACCCTTAAACATCAATTTAGTTGCAAGTAGTCTAGAAGCGATCCCCAATCGTACTGGGCTTTCAATTATGCCCGATTGTGAAACCGTCACAGCGCCTGTAAGTGACTTAATTATCGTTCCTGGGATTTGGCGAAACCCGCGTCCAGTAGTAAGCAAACAAAAGAGTTTGGTGAACTGGCTTGGTGATTCTTGGCAGCAAGGCAGCCATATCATTGGTGTTGGCACAGGTAATTGTTTAGTTGCCGAAGCGGGATTACTAGATGGCCACCCTGCTACCACTCACTGGCACTACGCAGAACAATTTAAACGTGACTACCCTAAAGTACAGCTTAAGCCTGACTTTTTCATCACACAATCTGAGCGCATGTACACCGTTGCGAGTTTAAATGCCCTTGCCGATGTTATTGTGCATATTATTAGTCAATACTACGGCCGAGAAGCGGCGCAACATGTTGAGCGTAATTTCTCCCATGAAATTCGTAAACCCTACGAAGATCAGCGCTACCTTGAAGGTGCCGTTGATAAACACCCAGATGAGCTCATTGCACAAATTCAATTTTGGCTGAAAAACAATTTAACCTCAGAATTAACCCTGCAAGAAATTGCAGCGCAATTTAGTTTAAGCTACCGCACCTTTACGCGCCGCTTTCGCCAAGCCACCAGCCAAACTCCTGTTGAGTATTGGCAACAGCTTAGAGTACAAACTGCAAAAGAGTTATTAGCGTCTTCAAATTTATCTATTCAAGAAGTTGCCCTGGAAGTAGGTTATAACGACCAAGGTCACTTAACACGAGTTTTTAAGAAAGTGCTTTCGCAAACACCCAGTGAATATCGCACAGTTGTTAGACGAAAATTATTTGGCTAAAACTAAAGTATCTAAATATATTTCAGGCTAAGTCAGATTAATCATATTTAAGTTGCTGAATTCAAGATTATTACTATCCTTTGACTTGTTGTATTAGTAATTGAGTAAATTTGATAAATGTATCAGCCAAATTATGATGAGTTAGTGCAAAGTTGGAATAAAACGCTCGCTGTTTTAGCCCTGATTGCTGAAGTGCCCGTCGCATTAGTAATGAAAATAGAAAACAATATTATTAGTGTGTTTTCAAAAAACGATAACCAAGCAAATCCTTATGAAATTGGTGACAGCGAAGAGTTAGAAGATTCAGGCCTCTATTGCGAGCATGTCGTAAAAACGCAGAACTTACTGAATATTCCAAACGCACTTATTGATGATGATTGGAAAGAAAACCCTGATATCAAGTTGAATATGATTTCTTATTTGGGTTTACCAATCTGTGCTGGAGATACTACCCCATTTGGTACTATTTGTATCCTTGATAGTAAACCCCATGAATATAATGAGCCAATAATAAAGCTACTCGAAACCATTAAACAAAGCTTCGAGACGCAACTAAAATTATTACATCAGCAAAAACAAGCGTTTGAGCAGCAACAGTTTACTGAGCTCGAGACCTTAATTCGAGGCATTGCTCATGAGATTAATACTCCTTTAGGTAACTGTATTACAACCGTTGATGTAACCAAACTTGCCTTAAATGACACTAAATCCCTACTAGTAAAAAAACAATTAAGCCAACAAGCACTACAAAACACATTAGATACATTAGAGAACACTAATGAACTGCTAGATAGAAATTTAACCGCATGTGCACATAAAATACGAATTTTACAAGATTTGCTGTATACCAAATCACAATCTAGTAAAACTATCATTACCTTAGCTCAGCTTTCAGAATCACTTCAAGAACACTTTAAAGAGCAAATAAAATATCGTGCAATTAAATTAGACATTAATTATCAAAACCCACATAGCCAATTTGAAGTTGAAATAGAGCTACTCAAGCAAGTACTCATTATTTTGCTACAAAACTCAATGGAGCATGCGTTCAACAATATTGCAGACCCTGCTATAGAAATTAATATTTTTAATTTTGATGAGGTGTTAAAAATTCACTATAAAGATAACGGCAACGGTATCAGCAGCACTGAACTAAGCTCAATTTTCACCCCTTTTTTTAAAGGTAGCAGCAATCAATCAGGTTTAGGGCTAGGCCTGAGTATTGCGAAGAAAATAGTTAGCCAACAACTGCAAGGCGATATTTGTGTACAAGAAAGTGATGCAGGCGCCCATTTTTTAATTAGTTTGCCTAAGTAAGTTGATAAGTTTAAATGTCTTTCGTAAATAAAATCTTACTAGTTTGTTGGCTGCCTCTGTCTTCATAACCTACAATTGAATAGCCATTTTTGATAAGCAGACTCAGCATTGCAGGAAAACGGTTCATCGACTTAACCTTAATGGTTCGGTAATTGTTGGCTTTAACCCATGCTTCTTGCGCGTTTAATAAAGCCTGTGCAATGCCCTGCCCTCTACATTTTGGTGCAACCGCACCAAGCCAGCTATAGAAAGTGTTTGAATCTAACACATAACCCAGTTTGTAGGCCACAGGCTCATTATCGATATAAGCCACTAAAGCTAGGTGGTCAACATCTGCACACTGTGCTTGTAATTTACTGAGGGTATTTCGGCCATCAAACTCTGGTATTTGACTATCTATAAACAACAAATCTTCTAATCTAGCTGGGTTTATTACGTAAAGAGGCTCCATGAATAACTCTAATCTGATATCTAATGTCACTTTTCTTTTCGATAATACAACTTTGAGTAGCGTTTTACACGGGCATGCACACCACGACCTAGGCTCTTAAATTTAGCTTCAAGAACATCTACGCCATATAAAATCCCCACCACTAGCACTGATAGCTTTATCGCAGCGAGTAAGTTGTCAGTGGCAATGACAACACCAATTGATGCTAATACCCAAATCGTTGCAGCGGATGTTACACCAACAACCGCACCATCTTTTGCAAGCATCACCCCGGCACCCAAAAAGCCGATACCAGTAATGATCTGGCCAACGACACGTGAATGATCAATATCTTCACCATGTAACATAAACGCTGTTGATAGAAACAAATAAGTACCCAACACAATGAGCGCTGAAGTACGAATGCCCACAGGTTTGCCGCGTAATTGACGCTCCATACCAATAATTGCGCCGCAAAATGCGGCGCTACCTATTGCTGACCAAGAATAAGGAGCAATATCAAATAAACTACTTAGTGTCACTGCACTTCCAAATCAAACTAACAATCAAAATTATAAATAAAAGGCCATCGCAGTACTGAGACGCGATGAACCAAAACTAGCCATTTTAGTAAAATCGGCTTTAGCTATTGGCACATGCTGACAATCAATCGCCAATTGCTTTTCGTTCTCACAAAACGGGTCATGCACGTACAAGCAATGCTCATCAATATGGGTTACACACACCCAATGCGGTGACTTTTTACCATCAAATCGATAAGTGCTGATCAATAACACCACCGCTTTACCCTCAGCAAGCCAATCTTCAATGGAGGCCAAAGTTAACTCTTGATACCTCACTGGCAGCTTTGCAGCTATTGCTTCGGCTACAAATTGATTGTGTACGGTATGCAAAATGGCTTTTTTCTTTTCGCTTCTGACACCATCAATAAACAAGGTATCACGGGTATTTAAAACTACATCAGCTTTAAAACCACGTTTCATTGCAGCAAGTGCTAACCCTAGAGGATGACAACCGCCATGCCCTGAAGTCATGAAGATAGTCGTGGCTTCACGCCATATATCCAGCTCTTTGTGTTGGCTCATTGCGGTATCATTCAAGGATGACATTGCCATTAATAACGCCGCTGGGCCACAGGTAAATTCGGTAGTTTGCTGGTACCAAGGTGTGTGTTTATCGGCATTAAATTCGATATTACGACGAATGTTTTTTTGCATTCGATGGGCGTCACTATGGTCATCATAATAATCACTGTAATGACCAAACACCTGATAACCCAGTTTTTCATATAAGCGAATTGCTGATTGATTGTTTACCGCAACTTCTAAACGCATGTATAAACGGCCCCGTTTAGCCGTTTCATTTTCAAGCGCAAGCAGTAACTGTGAAGCAATCCCTTTGCCTTGCTGCGATTGCAAAACCGCCAGTGAATATAACCGAGCAAGGCGTGTCCCTTTGTGACACCACACTAAGCCATATCCAACTAGTTGATTATCTACCTCAGCCACCATCAATAAGCCGTGGCTTGCGCTGATCCAGCGTTTTAAACTACGGCTACTTAATCTATCTTGGCTAAAGCTTTGCTCTTCAATGGCGACAAGAGCCGTCAAATCCGTAGTATGTGCAAAGCGGAATTGACAAACAGATGCGTTCATTAACCGCGGCCTCGTGCTTCTAGGCGTTGTTTAAACTCATCCATAATGATCATATAAAGCTCATCACCTAAATAGGCATCTTCGACTTTATGGTCGATACTTGGGTTGTCATTCACTTCTAACACGTATGCTTTACCTTGATGCTCTTTAACATCAACACCATACAAACCTTTACCCACCGTTTTACAGGCTTTTAATGCTGCATCGAGGACCACTTTAGGTAGCTCAAAGGTAGGCAAGGTTTCAAAACCACCTGAGAAGAAGCGTTTTGCATCATGGTTGTAAATTTGCCAGTGATTACGCGCCATTAAATAACGACACGCATAAATTGCACGGCCATTTAACACCCCGACACGCCAGTCGTATTCGGTGTACATGTACTCTTGTGCAAGCACAAGTGCACTGAACTCAAACAGCTCTGTTAACTTAGCAACTAACTCATCACGAGTAGCAACTTTAAATACGCCTTTCGAAAAAGAGCCTTCTGGCATTTTTAATACCAGCGGAAAGCTAAAGTTTGCTTCTAAATTGTCAATTGTCTCTTCACTTGTATCAGCAACAACATGCGTTTTTAAACTCGGCACTTTTTGATAATTAAAGGCATCGTGCAAATACACTTTATTACAACAGCGTAGTATTGACTCAGCATCATCAATGACCACTAACCCTAAGCTTTGTGCTTTACTAGCTAAGCGATAAGTTGGATGGTCGATAGCCGTTGTTTGACGAATAAATAACGCATCAAATTGTGCAATATTGGTTATTTCATCAAATGTCAGTGCTTGAGCATAAATACCATGTTTAGCGGCTGCTTTAATGAATTTAGCAATGGCATCTTTATCACTTGGCGGCACTTTTTCTTGGTGATCAACCAAAATAGCCATATCCCAACGGTAACGACGTTTTTTATCGTGAATACGCCATACTGACTCTGTAAAACTACTGAGCTGTTTTACAAATTCTGTAAAGGCTTTGTCATCTAATGATGCAATCGCGCCTTGCTTAACAACTCCTTGCTCATCACACACTAAAATAGGTGCGGGATATTGTGAGAATAGTGCTTTGGTTGCTTTACTATGCTGCTCTTGAGCTGTATGGCCAAAAAATACAGTGCCACCAGCAAGTTCTTTATGACGCGAGCTGTGCTCATCGCTACGTAGCGCATTAATTGTTTTTACACTCGGTAATACCTGATGCTTTCTCGCTTCAGCAAGCAAAGAACAATAATAACCTTTACTTAAATACTGCCCTGTATCACACAAGTTTAAAATGCGCGTTTTTGGCTCATTATGTTTTGGATAATCACGTAAGTAGGTGTCAAAGGTAATGACATTTTCGAAATTTTGAGCAATACGTTGCTCATTGTTATCAACCACTATCAAGGTTTTAAACACGACTTTTCCTAAATTAAGTCTTATGAGAAAAATGAAAACACCCAACCAATTAAGTGAACGCATGAGGCTAAACTTCACTTAACTAGATGGGTGCTTGAAATACCAAAACACAATAATTGGTAATTAAGCGTATTGGTATAAGCCTTAAGCTTGATGTGATTTATAGAGGTTTTTTTGCTTTGTGACCAACGAGATATTTTTTACTTGAAGATGAAATTTACTGATTAAAAATACCAATAATTAAATTAACTGATCTATGCTGTACAGTTGTTTATTGCCAGCTATTGAGAGTTCAACTTCATCATCAAGGCTCTTTCCAATCAATTGCTTACCTAACGGCGCTTCTCGGGTTACAACATAAATAGGCTGCTCTTTTACGGTAACCACTAAGCCACCTGCACTTGGGCCCATAAAAAACCACTTTGCGTTATCTTGCTCATCGATAAGACACACTAATGCACCTTCACGAACCTTATTAAACTCGCTTTCTTTAAACACCGCATTGAATGCCTGAATATCACGGTAGCATTCATTAACTCGCTCAGCTTGCCCTTGGGCTAAATAAGCGGCTTCTAAACCCAAGGTATCGTATTGAGTTTCAGCAACACTTTCTTCGTGAGTTGCTGCATCATGGGCCGCTTTTGCCGCTGCTTTGGCGTTTTGCAGTTGTGCCTCTAGCGCAAAGCGTAAATGTTCAATTACGTGTGTTTTATTCATATCAAAGTAGCTAAAACAGAAAAGCCGCTATTCTATGGAAAAATAGCGGCTGATGAAAGTAAGTTATAAAACTGGCTTACGGCATATCCATATAGGCTTTAGTTTTATCATCCAGTGTTTGGGTGTAATTTTCTGAACTTAACCCCAATAACTGCGGCAAGGTCGCGGCGATACAAATCGATGAGAAGGTCCCTACCACAATACCCACAAATAACGCGATAGCAAAACCCGTTAATGCAGCCCCTGCAAGCAGCCAAATACAAGCAATGGTCGCAAGTGTTGTGCCTGAGGTGATCAATGTACGTGTTAAGGTAGAACCAATTGCATCGTTAATCACAACATGGGTATTTATGCGTTGATTGTCTGGCTGAATACGTAAAAGCTCTCTAACTCTGTCGCCAACAATAATTGAGTCATTCAATGAATAACCAATAATAGCCAGTAAACTCGCCAGCACGGTTAAATTAAACTCAAGCCCAAGTAAGGAAAATAAACCAAGCACTAAGATTAAATCATGTAACAGTGCAACCACTGAACCTACCGCGAGTCGCCATTCAAAGCGCACAGCAAGATAAACCATAATTGCAATCAGCGCTGCAAATAAAGCTAAACAACCTTGTTCAAAAAGCTCATCACCCACTTGTGAGCCTAAAAATGAGCTAGATAAAACGGTATAGTCTACCCCTTGCTCATTCAGCTCTGCTTGCCAAGTACTGGCTTTACTAACCTCTGGTGCTTCTCTTAAAACAAAGTGATATTCACCCGCTTTACTTATAGTTAATTTACTCGCAACCTCAGGGCTTAACTTTGCCTTTAAATCTGTAATTGTTGTGACTGACGCTGTGTTAATTTCCGTGATGTAGCCACCTGTAAAATCAAGACCAAAGTTTAGCCCTTTTACAGATAAAACAGTTAAGCTCGTAATGACTAAAACACAACTAAGCAATAATCCTAAAACGCGCGCTTTACTAGCTGCAGTTAATGTTGACCAACTCATGCTTTAGCCCCCGTTAAATTAGTTAGTTTAATGTAGAGTGTTTGGCTAAGCGCTTTCGAAATATAAACGCCAGTAAAGACACTAGTTAATAGCCCAAGCGCCAATGTGATTGCAAAGCCTTTCACCGGCCCATAACCAATGGCATATAAAATAATTGCCGTGATCATCGTAGTCACATTGGCATCAAAAATGGTCGAAAATGCTTGGTTGTAACCTTGCTCTATCGCTTGATAAGTAGGCCGGCCTTTACGCTTCTCTTCTTTTATTCGCTCAAAGATAATCACATTGGTATCAACTGCCATACCTATCGTCAGTACAAGCCCAGCAATACCCGGTAAGGTCAGCACAACCCCCGGTAATAACGACATTAAACCAACTAAAGCCGTTAGATTAAGCAATAAAGCAATATTGGCAATCAGCCCTAAGCGACGATACCAAAGCGCCATAAAGGCAAGGGTAATTCCGATACCCAGCATTAACGCTGCTAAACCATGTTCAATGTTTTCACTGCCTAAGCTTGGGCCTATGGTTTGTTCTTGAACAATTGTCACTGGCGCTGTGAGCGACCCAGCGCGTAGTAAAAGCGCTAGATCATAGGCTGCTTGCGGGCTTTTCATATTAGTAATGCTAAAACGAGAACTTAAATGCTGGGCAATGTTTGCCACATTGATCACTTCGCTTTTTTTCACAACGTCGCCATTTGCATCCCGCGAGTATTCAGAATACACCGTGGCCATAGGCTTACCTATGTTGTGCTTAGAAAATGCAGACATGGCATCGCCACCTTGCGAATCTAAACTAAGCTGCACTAAAGGCTTGCCCCATTCATCTTTGCCAACACTGGCATTATTAATGTGATCACCTGAAAAAATCGCAACAGGATTTAAATTAACAACGCCACCACCTTGCACATTAAACGCTTTACCACCTACTTCGACGACTTGGTAAAAATCGAGAGTCGCAGTTGCACCAATAATACGTTTCGCTTCTGATGGGTCTTGCACACCGGGTAACTCAATGCGAATACGCTGCTTACCTTGTCTTTGCGTTACCGCTTCTGTGATACCAAGCTCTTCAATGCGACCACGCAGGGTTGTTAAGCTTTGCGCCATAACTTGTTTATTAAATTCGCTTTGGCTTTGCTCATTAAAATGCAGTAATACCGTGGTTAGGTTATTCGTTGTTGATTTAGTTTGCATCAGGCCTTTAAATTGACCTTGTAACGTTGAAACAAGCCCTGCGAGTTGCTCCTCGCCGCTTGGTAAAATTTGTAGCTCAACCCCTTCTTTTACAATACTTGCCCGAATACCACGAATTTTGTCTTTACGAAGCGTTAATTTAGTTTGTTGATAGACACTGTTTAAGTGCTCTTGCATTGCTTTATCTAGGTCAACATCAAGCACAAATAACACCCCACCATTTAAGTCGAGTCCCAACTTAATCGGTGAAAGCCCAAGCTGTTGAAGCCATTGTGGGCTTGTCGCATGCTCAACAATTTTAGCCTCTAGCTGTGGGTATTGCGTTTTTATAAAGCTCAACGCATTGGCACTTTGAGTCGGTTCAGCTAATAAAATAGCCAGTTGTGCTTGGCTATCATTGGCTTCAGTCACTTCAAAACCATGTTGATTTAGTGCCGTTGTCACACTTTGCAGCGTCACAGTCTGATCTGGCAAGCTAATGTGCAACCAAGATTTGTTAGGGTAAAGGTTAGGTAGTGCGCTAACCGCTAATAAAATACACGCCGCTATCATAGCGACATAACTCATTTTTAGACGACGCCATAGCGCCGGCTTTGATTTATGTGACATACATGACTTCCTTCCGGCATTGTCAGCCGGTAAAAATTTAATTCCAAAAAATAAAAAGTAACGAAGGAAGTCGTTTAGCTATGGTAGGTCGTATTGGCTTTGTACAAGAGATTAGCGTCTTTCCAGCTACTAATGCGGGATTTACGTTGAGTGGCTAATGCAAACCATGGGATCACACGCACAGCACCTGGCGGCGCTAAAAAGTGCTCTTTCCCCCAATCTTCAGCAAAGAATTCAATTAATAGTTCGTAATCAGGATCAACCTGACTATGATAAAGAAATAATGATGAATTACTGGCAGTTAAACGCGGCATAAGGGTATCAAACCCCGATGGTTCATCCGGTTTAGGATGCTCAGCTGTATGAGTTTGGGAAATAACTGGTGTTTTAGTCAGCTCGACTTGGAACAATTTAGTTGCAGAAAAGTGTGACTGAGTGTCAGGCATAGCCATGCTCTGTGCACTAAAGAACACAGTAAAGAGCAAGATAATGACTGAGAAAAACCGTAACAAGAACTGACCAATAAATTAAGCGGATGACAGGGATATAATGAGGGTAAAAAAATAAAACACAAGGTATTACTTAAATAAAAGTGACTAAAACAAAAAGCGGGCCTAATTAGGCCCGCTTAGTTATTTAACTTTGTTAAACTTCTAATGATGACATGTCGATAACAAAGCGTGAGGCCATATCACCTTGCTTTAATTTATCGAATGCGTCGTTAATTTGGTCCATTTTGATCATTTCAACTTCTGGCAGAATATTATGTAACGCACAGAAATCGAGGATCTCTTGGGTTTGCGCTATACCGCCAATTAATGAGCCAGCAACACGGCGACGCCCCATTAATAACGGCACTGAGTTAGACTCAGCAAGCTCACCTACTTGACCAACCAATACTTGCGTACCATCAATATCTAAAAGCGGAATATACGGCGTAAAGTCGTGTTTTACCGGAATGGTATTAATGATCACATCAAATTGATTAGCATGCGCTTGCATGGCATCTTCATCGCTCGATACCAATAAATCTTTTGCGCCATAAGATAAAACCTGCTGTTTTTTCTTATCACTGCGGCTAATAGCTGTAACATTTGCGCCCATTGCAGCTGCGATTTTAATTGCCATGTGGCCTAAACCACCTAAACCAATCACACCAACACGGCTACCAGGGCCGACATTCCACGTACGTAATGGCGAATACGTTGTGATACCCGCACATAGAATTGGCGCACACTTAGCAAGGTCTAAGCCTTCTGGCACACTCAATACAAACTCTTCACGCACCACAATGTGTTTTGAATAACCACCTTGAGTGAGTTCACCACTAATACGGTCTTGTCCTGAGTAGGTCCCTACCATCCCTTCGCGACAAAACTGCTCTTCACCGTGATGACACTGGTCACAGCTTAAACAGCTATCAACCATACAACCCACAGCAACATTATCGCCCACTTTGTATTTAGTAACGCCGCTACCTACTTCAAGAACACGACCAACGATTTCATGGCCTGGTACCACTGGGTACTGAGTCCAGCCCCAGTCGTTTTCTGCCGTGTGTAAGTCAGAATGGCACACGCCACAATACAGAATTTCAATTGATACATCTTCATCACGAAGTGCACGGCGTTCAAAATGATACGGCTCTAATGGTTTTTCAGAATCATGTGCTGCATAACCGACAGTTTTCATGCTTACTCCTTAATTTTCTTCGTGTTTAACTCATGCATTTAACTAATTTGCTAATGCGCTGGTGTATACTGCACTCAGTATAGAGGTAATTTAGCAAAGTACACTTGCCTAAAACACGAAAGCTTTTGCCTATTTTTATCAAATTGATTCAAGAGAGCCCAATGCGTGGAATGAGCCGCAAAGAACAGGTAACGAGATCGCCTGATGCAATGAACCTTTCACAAAGCATCAAAACACTTTGGCCCTATTTAATGACCTTTAAAGGCCGCGTTATTTTAGCCGTCTTAGCGCTTATTGCTGCAAAAGGCGCCACATTGCTGATGCCTTGGGCACTAAAAGAAATAATTGACGCGGTTGATGCGAGTATCAACCCGCTATTAAGTGTTCCTATTGCCTTGCTGATCGCCTATGGTTTACTGCGCTTTGCCAGTGTATTTTTTGGTGAAGTACGCGATGCATTATTTGGCCGTGTTACAGAGCACGCTATGCGCCATATTGGCCTAAAAGTTTTTAAACACTTGCATAGTTTAGAGCTTGCTTTTCACCTGGATAGGCAAACAGGTGGTATCAGTCGCGATATAGAGCGTGGTACAAGTGGCCTCAGCTTTTTAATGCGCTTTTTGATGTTTAACATCGTGCCAACCCTATTTGAAATAATCACTGTAGCGATTATTTTTGCGACCTTGTTTTCACCGTGGTTTGCACTGGTCACATTAATTGCCGTCACTACTTACATTGCTTTTACTGTGATAGTAACTCAGTGGCGTAACCGATTTATTCGTGAAGCAAATGCTGCCGATAACAACTCAAACACCCGTGCAATCGACAGCTTACTAAATTACGAAACCGTTAAGTACTTCAACAATGAACAGTATGAAGCGAGCACCTACGACGGCTTTTTAGCTAAATGGGAGCAAGCGAGGCTTAAAAATCGTTTATCGTTACTGGCACTTAATTCAGGGCAAGCACTTATCATCGCCGCGGCTATAACAGCGCTAATGTGGCTCGGTGCCAGCTCAGTGGTCAATAAAGAGCTGACAATAGGTGAGCTTGTGATGATCAATGCTTATATGATCCAGTTATTTTTACCACTTAACTTTTTAGGTTTTGTTTATCGTGAGATACGCCGTGCGCTGACCGACCTTGAAAAAATGCTGGGGCTGTTAAATCGCAAAGCCGCCATTTGTGATGTCAAAGATGCAAAACCATTAAAAGCAACTAAAGCAGCTATTCGATTTGAAAATGTGTCGTTTAGTTACGACAAACAAAGGCCAATTTTAAATAACTTAAGCTTTGAGGTTACTTCTGGCAGCAAAGTGGCGATTGTGGGTGCCAGTGGCGCAGGTAAAAGCACTCTAAGCCGCCTGCTCTACCGTTTTTATGATGTGGATGCGGGTAAAATTTATATCGATGAGCAAGCAATCAACACAGTGACACTTGAAAGTTTGCGCCAAGCTATTGCCATCGTACCGCAAGATACCGTGCTATTTAACACCAGCATTCGCGAAAACATCGCTTACGGAAATCCAACGGCAAGCGAAGATGAAATTGATAAAGCCATAAGCCTTGCCCATTTAGATGGATTTATTGCCAGCCTAGATAAAGGCGATAAAACCCTTGTTGGTGAGCGCGGTTTAAAAGTGTCGGGCGGTGAAAAGCAGCGCATTGCAATTGCTAGAGCCATTTTAAAAGGTTCACCCATTTTATTATTTGATGAGGCAACATCGGCGCTAGATTCGCATTCAGAGCAAGCCATTCTCAGCGCGATGCGTGAAGTCGCACAAAGTCATACCAGCTTGGTTATTGCACATCGTTTATCAACAATTACTGACGCAGACAAAATTATTGTTATGAAACAAGGACAGGTTGTTGAGCAAGGTCAGCACCATCAACTGCTTGCAGCGAATGGTGAATACGCACGAATGTGGCAGTTACAGCAAAGCGAAGAATAAACACTGTTAACTAGTAGGTTAAATGATTAGAATAACCGCTTTATTTTTATCTATAACAAAAAGGCAACACGCAGATGGGCAGAGCTTATCAAAACAAAAAAGACTCAATGGCAAAAACTGCGGGTGCAAAAACCAAAGTTTATTCAAAGTACGGAAAAGAAATTTATATCTGCGCTAAGAATGGTGGTGTTGATCCCGATGGCAACTTAGCGCTTCGTCGCTTAATTGAGCGTGCAAAGAAAGACCAAGTACCTACGCATGTAATTGAGCGTGCAATCGATAAAGCCAAAGGCGGTGGCGGCGAAGATTATGTAGCAACTCGCTATGAAGGTTACGGCCCGGGTAACTGTATGATCATTGTTGACTGTTTAACCGACAACAACAAACGTACATTCGCTGACGTACGTGTTTGTTTTACTAAAGCAAATGCAAAAATTGGCGCGCAAAACTCAGTATCACACTTATTTGATCACCTCGCTATTTTTGTCTTTGATGGTGATGATGACGAAGCTGTTTTAGAAGCGCTAATGATGGCTGATGTAGATGTAACGGATGTAGAAGTTGAAGACGGTAAAGTGACGGTATTCGCGCCACACACTGAATACAACAACACCCGTACAGCACTTGAAGAAATGGGAGTTACTGATTTCCACGAAGATCTAATTGCTTTTGTGCCGCAAGTAGAAGCACCCATTGAAGGTGAAGACGTTGAAGTCATGGAACGCTTTTTAGCCATGCTAGAAGACTGTGACGACGTACAAAACGTTTACCATAACGCACAGTTTTAATTAAAAAGGCCAACCAAGTTGGCCTTTTACCTTTTAGCCCAAAGGAATCAACATTGAATACCCTCGAAGAGTTAAAAGCCGGTTCTCTACAAGGTTGTACACGGCTTCAGCTTGTTGCAGAACTAACCGAATTCCCAAAAGAAATTTATACCCTAGCCGATACGTTAGAAATCCTCGATTTATCTAATAATCAACTAAGTGATTTACCTGACGATTTTTACAAATTAAAAAATCTCAAACGGCTGTTTTTATCATTTAATCAGTTTAAACATATTCCAGACGTGCTAAGAGAATGCCCAAACTTAATCATGGTGGCATTTAAAGGTAATCAAATTACTGAATTTAAAGCGCACTGTTTACCAACGAAGATTGAATGGCTGATCTTAACTGATAATCAAATTCCTGTTTTACCTGATACATTTGGTGAGTACAGCAAACTTAAAAAGCTCGCACTGGCAGGTAATCAGTTAACACATTTGCCAGCTTCAATGGCTAATTGTAAAGAGCTTGAGCTAATCCGTTTAAGTGCCAATAAACTTACAAAAGTTGAAGATTGGCTTTTAGCTTTACCGAAACTTGCTTGGCTTGCCTTCTCTGGGAACGATTTAAATCGCTCAACTAGCTTACACTGTGAGCAGTTTAGCAAAATAGCACTGAATGAAATCGATATTAAGAAGCAGATAGGCCAAGGCGCATCTGGGGTTATTCATTTGGCCAACTGGCATCAACGTCCTGTTGCCCTTAAGTTATTTAAAGGCGAGATCACCAGTGATGGCTATCCACTCGATGAGCTAAATTGTTGTTTAAAAGCAAGTGAGCATCCAAATCTCATTAAAGCATTGGGCTATGTCGATGAAGAGTCACAACTTGGTTTAGTGATGGAGCTTATCAGTAAAGAGTTTAGTAATCTTGGTTTGCCGCCCTCCCTTGCAACTTGTACCCGAGACACATTCGAAGACAACTGCCAGTATTCGCCAGAAATGGTGCTAAAAATCGTCAAGCAAATGGCAAGTACCCTCGCCCATTTGCATCAAAAGCAAGTAAGCCATGGTGACATTTATGCCCATAACAGCATGATCAATTCACAGGGCGAGTTATTATTTGGTGACTTTGGTGCTGCAACTGACTTATCAATGCTGACGCCTGATCAACAGCAGCTATTAGAAGGCATTGAAGTGCGCGCCCTTGGTTATTTCATCAATGATTTACTGACCGTAGTGAGTGAACAAAACGACATTACTAAGATACTTTCTAACATAGCTCAAGAGTGCTTGGTACTCAACTCAGACAAACGCCCTCGCCTTTCTGAGCTAGTTTCGCGATTATGAGTATAGGTAATAAAAAATAAAGCCTCTATGAGGCTTTATTTTTGCTTTTTAAACGGGAACACCTGCTGCTTTAACATACCTTCGGGCATGTAATCGCCAACCACACCATATTTATCGGGCCACTCTGCTTGACCTTTCACAGCGGTGCCAAATAGATAATCTAAAAAAGAAAAATGCGCTGCATAGTTACGGTCAATGGCCGCTTTATCAGATGAATGATGCCAATGATGAAACTGAGGGGTAACCAGCAAATACTTTAACCATCCAAATTTTACCCGAACATTAGCGTGGTTAAACACAGCCTGAAAGCCAACAATAATGACATATAAGCTAATGACATCCGATGGAAAGCCGAGCACAAAAATTGGCGTAAGCACTAAGCTGCGCGTCACGAGTATTTCTAAAATATGTTGACGAGAGCCAGCAAGCCAATCCATCTCTTTTGCACTGTGATGCACGGCATGAAAACGCCAAAGCAGGGGCACTTCGTGATAAGCCCTATGCACAAAGTACTGCATTAAATCAGCAACTAAAATGATTAAAAATAATTGGAGTAAAAATGGCAGTTGAATAATAAAGCCTTGCACTGTATCAGACACAGCCCAGCCAAAAGCATGATGCACGAACTGATTGGTTGCCAGCAACACAAAACCAATAATTAAGTGATTAACAAAGAAATGATTTAAATCACCCTGCCACTCAGAGCGGAGAATTTTTTGTTCTTTACGGTGCGGCAGTAGCTTCTCAATTAGAATAAAAATCAGTGTGGAGCCAAGTAAGTCAAGAATGAACCAATCCAGCCCCAAGTACGGCGTGTTATCTTTAAAGTCGCCCACTTCAACATTCGGACCGCCAAATGCAATTGCCACAACTATAAATACCCAAGCCGTTGCACCCAGCCGTTTATTAGTATTACGAACAAAATTCAAAAGCCCTAAACTGCCCGAAATAATTAATGCCACAAACATTAGCTGACGTAAAAACTCAACACTGTAGTTTTGCCTGAGCTCTGGGGTCGTTAAGTACTCTGGAAAATGAAAAGCTAATACCCCTAAACAGGATAACACCGCTAAGAAACAAGCAATATAACCGCTAATATTCCCTTCACCCACTTGAAACTGCTCAGCTCTAAATAGCCGATGATAAAGACGTGTCATGATATAAAAATCCATTTATCAATTTTTTGCAGCATAACACAGAAGAATTTAGGAACAAATATTGTAAAGTAAGACATTATAAAACAGCGTGAGTGTTTGCTAGCAAGTATCGATAGAATCAAATGTAAGTAGCCAACTAAAATACAAACGAATCCTCATTGACTTAAAATGAGGAACAAACTAACCTGCACAAGTAAATTATTTTTAAAGGAATAAAAATGTCTACTTTCTTAAAAGATAACCTATCTTGCGATTTACCAAACAATTCGGCTGATTAACTTAGAGTTTTAGCAGCAATTATTGAAGTACCATACTCGATAGTAATTAATTACAAAAAATGAACTTTAGTCGATTTTGTTCAAACCTTTGAAGATACTTACAATCAAGACCATCTCTATTATAAGGATATAAAATGTTACAATTTAATGATTTATGGGAAAACTTTCCTGAAAAAGAACTGATCAGAGCAAGATGTCAAAATAAGCAAACTAATAGCTCTTCCCCATTTGGAAACTATTGCGCTATTAACTTAAGTGACGCATTAATTAAATCTGGCGTATCAACTGCAGGAGCTAAAGTTAAGAAATGCTGGGGACACGCGGGCATGAAACATATTCTTTTAGCAGAAGAAATGGCCAGTTGGCTTAAAACTTCAAACTTTAGTTGGTTAGGTGATCTACAAAAAATTAATCCAAAAACTTTCCAAGATGACCTAGATGGTAAAACTGGAATTATATTTTTTAAAGATTATTGGCAACGAGGCAGTGAGTCTGTTACTAACCGTAGTGGAGACCACATCGATCTTTGGAATGAAGATCAAATTACTAGTGGTGGTATGCTGACAAGATCAATATATGAATTCTTTGGTGTAGTATCAGATCTTAACAACAGCAAAGATATTTGGTTTTGGGAGATTAAATAACTATGTCAAAGGCTAAGTCATATATTTTGAATATAAGTCTTATTTTAGTTAGCGCATTCGCGAATTTCATGTTGTTTTTAGAAGCTTATAAGAAACTCTCTATTCCATTTATGAATGAAGAACAAAGAGTAGAAAATGCTCCTTTGCTTTTTATTTATGTACTTCCTTCATTTATATTTCTTTCAGTTATAGTTTTTTTCCTATATAAAAAGTTACTCAAAAATCAGAAAAATAACGCATAAAAATGAAGCTGACATTTAAGGCGTATTTTTTAAAACCAAAAAAGCCACGATAAACGTGGCTTTGTTGGATAAAGCTTAAACTTTTACTGTTCTATTATAAGAACTGACCTAGCGCTTTAACTTGGTCTAACATGCGGTTTGAGAAACCCCACTCGTTATCGTACCAAGCCATCACTTTAACAAGCTTACCATCTACTTTAGTTTGGGTAGAATCGAAGATTGAAGACGCTGGGTTGTGGTTAAAGTCGATAGAAACAAGTGGTAGTTCGTTGTATTCAAGAATACCTTGCATTGCACCTTCTGATGCAGCTTTAACTACTTCGTTGATTTCTGCTGCAGTTGTTTCGCGCTTAGCAACAAACGTTAAGTCTACTAAAGAAACGTTGATTGTTGGTACACGTACTGCCATGCCGTCAAGTTTACCCGCAAGTTCAGGAAGTACTAAACCAACTGCTTTAGCTGCACCTGTTTTCGTTGGGATCATTGACTGAGTTGCGCTACGTGCACGGTATAAGTCTGGGTGATAAACGTCAGATAAGTTTTGATCGTTTGTGTAAGCATGAATTGTTGTCATGCTACCTTGCTCGATACCGACTGTGTCGTTGATTGCTTTTGCAATCGGTGCTAAACAGTTTGTTGTACAAGATGCATTTGAAATGATGTTGCTGTCAGCGTTTAATACTTCGCTGTTAACACCGTGAACAACTGTTGCATCCATGTCAGTACCAGGTGCAGAAACAATAACTTTTTTAGCACCCGCTTCAATGTGTTTAGCCGCTGCGTCACGTGAAGTGAATAAACCAGTACATTCTAAAACGATATCTACGTTTAGTGCTTTCCAAGGTAAGTTTGCAGGATCACGCTCTTGCGTAAGGGTAATTTCGTCATTACCAATTAGCATAGTGTTTTCAGCAAGTGTTACTTTTTGAGAAAATTGACCGTGTACTGAGTCAAATTGAGTTAAATGCGCGTTAACATTTGCTGGTGCTAAATCGTTGATTGCAACGATTTTGATTTCGTTGTTTTGAGCTGACTCATAAAGGGCACGTAATACGTTACGACCGATACGTCCATAGCCATTAATTGCAACATTAATCATTCTAATATCTCCCGTTAATTATTTTACTTCACTTGCTTGGCGAGCAAGCGCTTCAATGGCTTGCCAGTCTTTGTTTTCAATAAGTTGTTTATCTAACATCCAAGTACCACCTACACAGATTACATTTTTAAGTGCCAGGTAATTAGGTGCTGTTTCAAGGCTAATACCGCCTGTAGGGCAAAATGTTACTTGTGGTAAAGGACCACCAATTGATTTCAGCATTGCTGTGCCACCCGCTGCTTCTGCAGGGAAGAACTTTAAGAACTTAAAGCCATGGCTTGCTAATTTCATTACTTCACTTGGTGTTGCTGCACCTGGTAAAAATGGAATATCAGTGTCTTTAGCCAGTGCTAATAATTCGTCGTTTACACCTGGGCTAACCATGAAGTCAGCACCGGCTTCAACAGATGCATTAAATGTCGCTTTATCAACCACGGTACCTGTGCCAACGTATGCTTCTGGTACGGCTTCTTTCATTAGCTTTACAGCTTCTGCCGCAATCGGCGTACGTAAAGTAATTTCTAGTGCTTTTAAGCCACCGTTATAAAGCGCACGTGCAAGTGGTGCTGCATCTTCAAGTTTTTCGATAACAACAACCGGTACCACAGGTGCCGATGATAAAATTTTCTCAATGCTCATTGTTTGTTCCTCATAGCCCAGTAACGGCGTATTATTATTCTAAACCAAAGGCACTTGCGCCAAGGTCTGCACTACTTACTATATTTCTGAAACCTGCGAATAACTCTCGGCCTGTACCATATGTTTGGCTTGGTTGGCTAAGTTGTAATTCACGTTTTGCTAATTCTTCATCGCTTACGTGTACTTTCAATACACCCGCTGGTGCATCAAGCGTCACTAAGTCACCTTCGTGAATTTTTGCGATTACACCACCTTCAACCGCTTCTGGTGCTAAGTGGATTGCAGCAGGAACTTTACCTGATGCACCCGACATACGACCGTCTGTCACAATCGCCACTTTGTAGCCTTGGTCTTGTAGTGTTGCCATTACTGGCGTTAATTTGTGAAGCTCAGGCATGCCTTTCGCCTTCGGACCTTGCTCTTTAATTACAGCAATAAAGTCTGTATTTAACTCACCGCGGCTATACGCTTCTTGTAACTCACCTTGTGAGCTAAATACTTTAGCTGGTGCAGAAACAACTTGGTGAGATTCAGCCACTGCAGATACTTTGATAACGGCTTTGCCAAGGTTACCTGTAAGAAGCTGTAAACCACCCTGCTTGCTAAACGGGTTATCAATCGGACGTAATACTTCTTCATCATGTGACTTTTCAGGACACGCTACCCATTTAACTTTGCTTGGGCCTGTGCTGTTAGTCATGATCACTGATGAATCTTTATCTAGCATTGGCTCTGTGGTGTATGCTTCTAAGCCATCACCTACAATCGTTTTCACGTCGTTATGTAAGTAACCTTTGCTCAGTAGTTGCTTCATTAAAAAGCCCATACCGCCGGCTGCTTGGAAGTGGTTTACATCTGCTGAGCCGTTCGGGTAAATACGTGTAAGAAGTGGCACAACTTCTGATAAGTCAGCCATGTCTTTCCAAGTAAGGATTACACCCGCTGCTTTCGCGATTGCTACTAGGTGGATTGCGTGGTTTGTTGAGCCGCCTGTTGATAACAAGCCAACTAAACCATTAATAATTGTTTTTTCACTTACTACGTCTGCAAGGCTGTTAGCATCTTTTGTTTCGATTAACTGCTTTAACATGGTTTCGACAGCATGACCTGTTAAACCATCACGAAGTTCTGTGTAAGGGTTAATGAAAGAGCTACCTGGTAAATGTAGACCCATGATTTCCATTAACATTTGATTCGAGTTAGCGGTACCGTAGAAAGTACACGTACCCGCACTATGATACGATGCGCTTTCAGCTTCTAACAGCTCTTCGCGACTTACTAAGCCTTGTGCAAATTTTTGACGAACACGGGCTTTTTCTTTATTCGGGATACCCGATTGCATTGGACCTGCTGGTAAGAAATACGTTGGTAAATGACCAAATGATAAGGCACCTATTAGAAGTCCAGGGACAATCTTGTCACACACACCTAAACAGAAAACACCGTCGAACACGTCATGCGATAAAGAAACCGCTGTAGACATTGCAATCACATCACGTGAGAACAATGATAGTTCCATACCATCACGGCCTTGAGTAACACCGTCGCACATAGCTGGTACGCCGCCAGCAACTTGTGCTGTAGCATCGAACTTAGTGGCAAGGCTTTTGATGATTTCCGGATAATCTTTGTAAGGAACATGCGCAGAAAGCATGTCGTTATAAGCGTTGATGATAGCTAGGTTTGGTTGCTCGTCTGCTTTTAAGCGAGCTTTGTCATCGCTGCTACAAGCAGCCATAACGTGTGCAATATTACCACAGCCTAAACCTGCACGAACTCTTGTTTGTTTTTTTGCGTGCGCGATTCGCTCTAAATAAGCTTGGCGGGTCTCTTTACTCCGTTCGATAACGCGTTCGGTGACTTCTTGGATACGAGGATGCAACATATAAATTCGACTCATCTCTATAGTTAGAGGATAAAGGCTCAGTAACAATTACAGACTCCACGAAAATAATTGTACTGAGCAACTTTGATTTACCCGTTCAAAGGTACGCTGACAGGCTGTCTCTCACAACCAACCTGACACCGGTGTCACTGTATTAACTCATGACTGTGACACCGGTGTCAACCTTATCTGTTAAATTTAGTTTAATTTTTTTAAATGACCAAATAATGAACAATTTTATTTTAGTAGAATATGAGTAGAATTCATGTGGAACACCACTATCAAAGGCGTATAGACAAGACAAGCTTTGAGGTTGGTTTTAATTAAAAACAGTAACTTATAGTGTTTTCATGAAATTTTTTAGCCTGAAATAAAAAAGCCCGAGAACGCGTCACTCATTCTCGGGCTACTGTGAAAAAACAAGATGAAATTTATTTAATTGCTGCTGTCGACTCACGAGTAATGAGTTTTGCTTCAAGGGTTACTTGATAAGGCGACTCTTGTGGATCACCAATATGAGTGATCAATTGCTTAACTGCTTGCTGAGTCATTTCTTCCACTGGTTGTGCAATGGTCGTTAACCCTGGCCAAATATGACGTGCAATTGGTGCGTTATCAAACCCTGCAATAGAGATATCATCAGGCACTCTTAACTGCATTTGCGTAGCAAGCTTTAATACCGCCGCTGCCATGTAATCATTTGAAGCAAATACTGCTGTTGGGCGAGGGTTTAAATCTAAAATTGTACGGGCACTATCAACACCAGAGTGATAACTGAAGTTACCTTCTTCAACTAAGCGTTCATCAAACTCAATTCCATTTGAGGCAAGTGCTCTTCGATAACCTTTAAAACGCTGCTCTGTGGCACTGTGATCAGGGTGACCTTTAATGAAGGCGATTTCTTTATGACCCAGCTTAATAAGGTGCTCTGTTATTTCAAAAGCCCCTTGTTCGTCATTACTTCTTACCGAAATAGAGTCGTCTTCAAGTACCGCAGAGGCGACACGAGCATACGGGATCTTTTTCGACTTTAAAAAGCTTACAAGTTCAGGAAAATCTGAAAATGGTGGGGTCAGTACAATGCCGTCTAAACGAGAGGTTTGAATTAGTTGCTCAATGTTACTAATTAATTCATCACCGCGTAATTCGCAAGGATGGATCAATAAGTTGTAGTTAAGTTCATGGCACGCCGCTAAGGCACCAGTTTGCACCCGGGTAATATAGCTTTTACTCGGATTATCGTACAAGCAACCAATAATAAAACTACGGTTTTGTGCTAAACCCCTAGCGATTGGGTTTGGCGTGTAATCGAGCTCTTTAAATACTTTAAGTACTTTTTCGCGCGTTGCATCACTCACGTTTGGCTCATTATTAAGCACGCGAGATACTGTTTTTTTCGATACACCGGCATAGCTGGCGACACTGTTGATGGTTACTTTCTTCATCCGCTCTACATCCAACTGCTATTTACGCGTTACTTTTAACATGTATACACGCAGCAGCACCAATGAATGGAATGTTGTCTTGTGTTACAAGCGTAACAGGGATCTGTGAAGTATATTGCGACATAATGCCTTTGTCTGCAAAACGTTCAACAAATCGACTAGATAATAAACGTTGTTGCATACGAGGTAAAATACCACCACCAATAAATACGCCACCTAATGCGCCAAATGTCAGGGCTAAGTCCCCTGCTACACTACCAATCCAATCACAAAATTGATTGAGTGTTGCATCACAGACTTCGCATTGACCAGTGGTTGCAAGCTCGCTAATTTGTGCTGCATCTAAATTCTTGGCTTCAACGCCTTTTACCGCAGCCATAGCGCCATATAAATGAGCAATACCAGGGCCTGAGAACACAGTCTCCACAGAAACATGATTTAATTGCTTTTTAAGCTCAGTAATCAGCCTACGGTCTAAGTCTGTGACAGCTGCAAGGGTAATGTGCCCCGCTTCGCAGCTAAGAACAGCGCTGCCTTGTGATGTGCGAACTAAACACGCAGCACCAAAACCTGTACCTGGCCCCATAACTGCGATATTCGCATTTTCATCCGCCTGACCTGCTTTAACAGCCATATTTTGCGAATCATCTAAATAAGGTGCCGCATAAGCAAATGCTGCAAAGTCGTTGATTACTTCAAGTTGCTCAAATGAAAACTCAGCCTTTAAATCGGCAACGTTAAAGTGCCAGCCAAGGTTAGTTAAGTGAACTTGACCTGCTTTAATCGGGCCAGCTACTGCTAAACATGCACGGCTTGGCTTTGAAAACGAAATTTGACTAAAGTACTGGTTAATCGCACTTTCTAAAGAGCCAAAATCTGCACTTGGAAAAGTTAAATTGTGCTCGATAACAAACTGGTTAGTTTGTGCATTAAAGTCAGTGATTAAAGCGAAACGAGCGTTAGTGCCGCCGATATCGGCAACAAGAATAGGAACGAATTCTGTGGTTGTCTGTGTGTTCATGATGTTTTCTCTATTTGTCTAAGCTAGTTGCCGCTTATTTTTCTAGTTTTCAATGGCAAAGCCACCGTGTCTGCTAAACTTTGGGTCATTGCCTCAAAGAAGCTATCTTTTGTATTAAAAAAATGCTGCCCAAATGAATGGGCAGCCAAATACGTTTTGACAACAAAATGATAAAACAGTGACATTATGACACCGGTGTCAGATTTGGATCAATAAAAATTTTCATTATTTGTGCATGCATACGTATTTAATGAGAAAACCTGCGTATTAAGTATCGAAAAGGCATTTATAAACACATAAAAAATACCTAACTGTGTACAGAACAGCCACACTCTAGCTGCTTGTCACAAATAGCTTGAAAAAAATATTAAATAGCCGAAAATGGCAATTACTAGTTCTGTTATTTGGTAACCATATGAAAGGTAAGGCGACATCTTTTGACATTGCACATTATGCGGGTGTGTCGCAGTCAACCGTGTCTCGCGCGCTGCGAAATAGCCCTTTGGTCAACGAAGAAACCCGTCGACGTGTTCATGAGGTAGCCAAGCAGCTCAACTACAAAGTTGATAAAAATGCCAGTAACTTAAGAACACAGCAAAGTAGCACCCTCGCCCTGTTATTATTTGAAGATCCCACTTCGGATGAATCACAAATAAACCCTTTCTTTTTGGCGATGCTAGGTAGTATAACCAGAGCCTGTGCAAAAGAAGGCTACGACTTACTGGTATCGTTTCAGTCAAGCAGCTCTGATTGGCAAGCCGATTACGAAGACAGCCATCGTGCAGATGGCTTAATACTGCTTGGTTATGGTGATTACCTTGATTATCAACCTAAATTTAAAACCCTAATAGATCAGCACACTAAATTTGTCTGTTGGGGTGCCAGTGTAGATAACCGCCCAGATTTAACTGTGAGCTGTGATAACTACGGCGGTGGTAAATTAGCGGCTGAACATTTACTCGCAACAGGAAGAACCGATTGTGCATTTATCGGCGATGCTTCTGAGCATAGTCCAGAATTTTTTGCTCGCTACCAAGGCTTTAAAGATGCATTTCTAGCCAAGGGCGTTAATTTAAACGAACGTAAGATGGCAAATGCTATTTCAACAGAAGAATCAGGCTATCACGCGACTCGTTCACTCTTAGCAAATAACATTCGTTTTAACTCATTATTTGCTGCCAGTGACCTTATTGCGATTGGAGCTATTCGCGCATTGAAAGAAGCAAAAATAAAGGTTCCTGATGATGTGCACGTTGTTGGCTTTGATAATATTGCGGTTTCGAGCTTTGTAAACCCACCACTTACCACTGTTCAGCAAGACACCACCCTCGCCGGACAAATGTTGGTCGATAACCTGCTTAAACTTATTCGTGGTGAAGATGTCGAGAATACCCTTTTACCACCTCGGTTAATTATTCGTGGTTCAAGTGTTTAATTTTTAGCGATAACAGCTTTGTTATCGCTTACTCCCTCCCTAACCAGACACTTATTGCATTAAAATTAGTTTTTTTTCGATTTACCCAAGACTATTACTTCGAAAAAGCAGATAATTACACCTATTATGTTGAAAATGCTTATCTGGCTAACAATGCTTTAGATAACAACGCGCACAAAGGTGGAATTTTTTAATGGAAATTAAAGTTAATTTTCTCGACAACCTCAGACTTGAAGCCAAGTTTGATGATTTCTCTGTCATTGCAGACCAACCTATTCGCTATAAAGGTGATGGCACTGCACCAAGTCCATTCGATTACTTCTTAGCATCTTCTGCATTGTGTGCGGCTTACTTTATTAAAGTGTATTGTAATTCACGCGATATCCCGACAGATGGTATTCGTGTTGCGCAAAACAATATCGTTGACCCTGAAGACCGCTATAACCAAATTTTTCAAATTCAGGTTGAGTTACCAGAAAGCCTTTCTGAGAAAGATCGCACAGGTATTTTACGCTCTGTTGAGCGCTGTACAGTTAAACGTGTTATTCAAACTGGCCCTGAATTTAAGATCGATACTGTTGAAAGCATCGAAGCTGATGCGCAAGCAATGCTGATGGCAAAACCCGGTGATGACAGTAATACCTTTATTTTAGGTAAAGACTTACCGCTTGAAGAAACCATCGCAAATATGACGGCCATCCTTGAAGAGTTGGGGATGAAAATCGAGATTTCTTCTTGGCGTAATATTGTGCCAAATGTATGGTCACTTCATATTCGTGATGCAGCTTCGCCTATGTGTTTTACCAATGGTAAAGGTGCAACGAAAGAAAGCGCGCTATGCTCAGCTTTAGGCGAATTTATTGAGCGCTTAAACTGTAACTTCTTCTATAACGACCAGTTCTTAGGTGAAGACATTGCTAATAGCGAGTTTGTTCATTACCCAAATGAAAAGTGGTTTGCTCTGACTGACGATGACTCTCTACCTGAGGGCATTTTAGATGACTATACCCGCGAAATTTATAATCCAGACGGTGAGCTGTGTGGCTCACACCTAATAGATACCAACTCTGGTAATAAAGAACGTGGCATTTGTTCGATTCCTTATGTTCGCCACTCAGACGGTGAAACGGTTTATTTCCCTTCAAACCTAATTGAAAACTTATTCTTAAGTAATGGGATGAGTGCAGGTAACAATTTTGCTGAGGCAAAAGTACAATGTTTATCTGAAATTTTCGAGCGTGCCGTTAAACGTCAAATCATTGAGCAAGAAATAGTTTTACCAGACGTACCAGAGGACGTTTTAAATAAATACCCAGGTATTGTTGCGGGTATTAATGGCCTTGAAGAACAAGGTTTCCCTGTTGTAGTAAAAGATGCCTCGCTAGGTGGTCAGTTCCCTGTGATGTGCGTAACACTCATGAACCCTAAAACAGGCGGTGTATTTGCTTCTTTTGGCGCGCACCCAAGCTTTGAGGTTGCGTTAGAGCGCAGCTTAACTGAGTTATTACAAGGCAGAAGCTTTGAAGGCTTAAACGATGTACCTAAGCCAACGTTCAATAGTATGGCAGTTTCTGAGCCGGAAAACTTTGTAGAGCACTTTATTGATTCAACTGGCGTGATCTCATGGCGTTTCTTCAGCGCTAAACACGATTATGATTTTGTAGAGTGGGATTTCTCTGGTAGCAATGAGGAAGAAACTGAGAGCTTATTCGGTATATTAGAAAGTTTAGGTAAAGAAGCTTACATTGCTGAATTCTCAGATCTTGGTACTGCATGTCGCATTTTAGTGCCTGATTACTCAGAAGTGTATCCAGTGGAAGACTTGATTTGGGACAATACCAATAAAGCACTTAACTTCCGTGAAGATATCTTAAACCTGCATCGTTTATCAGAAGATCAACTTGCTGATTTAGTTGAGCGCTTAGAAGAAAGTGAACTAGATAACTACATTGATATCATCACCTTAATCGGCATTGAGTTTGATGAAAACACAGTATGGGGTCAGTTAACGATTCTTGAGCTGAAGCTACTTATTTATCTAGCACTTGGTGATTTAGAAGCAGCAATGGAGCTTGTTGAAGCATTCTTACAGTATAACGACAATACCATTGTTGAACGCGGCCTATTCTACCAAGCAATGCATGCAACGTTAGAAGTCGCACTCAGCGATGACCTAGAGATTGAAGATTACATTCATAGCTTCACCCGTATGTTTGGTCAAGAAACGATGGATGCAGTCGTTGGCTCAATTAACGGCGATGTAATGTTCTATGGTTTAACAGAAACCAGCATGAAGCTTGAGGGTTTAGACAGGCACCTTCGTTTAATCGAAAGTTACAAAAAGCTACACGCTGCCCGCGCTAAAAAAGCAGGGCTGTAACCAAGAAATATCAAAGCCGCACGTTTTCGTAACCTGCGGCTTTTCTGCTTTACTTAAAACCGTTACTTAACGAAAACGAACACCTGTAATATCGTATTCAGCAATAAAGCGGCCACCATAAGAATCTACAAACATAAACTCCATCTCTATTTTATCTCGTCGACCTTTGTGCTCAAGCAATTCAACAATAAAGTGTGTATTAGAATTAAGGTCATAGGAGCGACCTTTTGTTTCTCGGGTAATATTGAACTTTGTAGGGTTACCTATGCTATCAAAATACTCAAACAGCACGTTTAAACCGCGCGCATAAATTCCCGAGTCTCGCTGTGAGGAATTAGGTCTTTGCTGTGCCAACAACCATGTTTTGTCTTTTTGATTTACAGCCTTAATAAACTCACTTATTAATTGTTGGTGCTCAACAAGAGGTGGCAGCTTTATTTCTTTTAGTGACTCTGTGAGTTTATCGCCCGCTCCCTCGGTTCTTGCTATGTAATTCTCAAAACCGGCGTCTATCGACATATAATTTAAATAGTCCGCAAGGCCATCATTGTAAACCTGTTCAAATGTGCCATATTCTTCCGAGAGAATATTTTCAAGACGATTATATAAAGAAAAAGCATGCGCTGAGTCTAATTTCTTCAGCTCAGAAGTGTCTATTAATTGACCAAAAAGTAGTGCATTTAAGTCAATTACATTTGTTCTATCATCAAACGTAATAATTTCCTTGGCCCATTCTTTATCTGCTGTGGCAATATGCAAATAGTAACGTTGAAAAGGCGCACCATGCTCATCAGTGATGGTAATTTTATTTGTCGAAAAGTCATAAATTTTGGCATTTTTAGTAGGGCCAGTTCTAACACTTACCTTTAAGCCTTTTGACAGTTCGGTAAATTTATCTGACTTTTCAATCACAACTTCTTGAGAAGCAAAAATAGTCGTCGGAAGTAGCAACAAAATACTGGCAATGCATTTACTAACATTTTTCATATAAGTCCCTTTAAGTTAAAAATCAGACCAAACCCAATAAAGGTACATAAATACCTTAAATGTATACTAAAGTGGTAACTAATTGAAGCTTAGTGTGTATGTTAGGGTTTATATCGGTAATGCCCTGTAATTTTGTAAGTGAATAACATATCTTCCATTTTAGGACCCCAGCCTATGTTATGAACAATCAGAGGTCTTAATTTATCTTTCGATAGTTCATCTGTAACGATACCTATATGAGGCCTATTATTAGGTAGAACCCAAGTCACAATATCACCTGCTTGATAGTCAGCAGCTGTTTTACTAGTAACATGACTTTCACCATGTCTTTCAAAAAACACTTGTAGGTTAGGTACCCTGCGATGGTCAATATTGGTATCTGGTTTGGTTAAGCCCCAAATTCGTTTTGAAGGATACAAGATAAAGTTGTCGCGCATATCCTCATGTACAAGCGCTTGTAAATCAATTCCTAAAGCTCTGTAAGTACGAATAACCACGTCGGTACATACACCTATATTCTTAGGCACATCACCATTGGGATAGTCTATTTTTCGATAACTTCCGTTATAAACTACAAAGTGTTCAGTACGCTCTTTAGCAGCTTCAACAAGTTTAGATTGAAAGCTTTGTGCTTGAGAATTAAGAGCAAATAATAAAAGTAACATCCCGGCTGTTTTGATCATCTACAAACTCCATTTTAAAAATTATAAAAAACTCGAATAAGTTGCTCTCTGCCCATTCTCTTTATTAAGTATTAATACTGTTCAGTATTAGCGTATTCTGCTAAACGGCTTTCAACTTGTAAGCGCTCTTGCTCAGTGAGTTCGCTATAAAACTTGGGGTATGGCCAGCCATAACCCCAACGAAAGCTGGTAGGCAAAAAAGGTGTACCACCCACTCTGACACCAGCAAGCATCAATACTGCAATTTCTTGCTCACCTACTTTGGCAACACATTCTTTTAAATCTATATCAGCTTGCTCACGTTGCTTAAAGGTACCGCCTTGCCAATATGCAAGATCATGCGCTGTACAACAAGCCAACCATAAGTTTTTGTGTTCTATCGTTCCATCAGGAAAAGAGCTGCAACCATCTGTAGTGAAGGGTTTAAGTTCAGCTGCCTCAGCTTTAATTAAGCACACAGGTAAAGCAATGAGAATAAATATAACAAGAATAAAATTTTGCTTATTCATGGTAAATTCCATTTGAAATTTGGCCCTATTATAAACAAAAAACCGCCGAGGTTAATTCGGCGGTTTAATTATTTAATTAGATATTTAAAAGAAACTTACTTAGCTAATGTTTCGGCTGCTTTCTCTGCAAAAAGGTTACCTAGTTTTATATAGTAATTACTTTTATAGTGCCATTTATCTTCAATGAATTCGACAGGCTCATCAAAGGCAACTAAATGAGCATTAGCATCTGATTTAACGTACTTTTTCTGAGCATCCCATACACTCTCTATATATGGCATCATGCGTGTTTGAGGTGTTTTACCAGAGTCTTCGATTCTGCCAAGAATGATTGGTAACTCTCTATTGCCAAAAGTCATCTTCATATCATTCATCAGGCTTGTTAAATTAGCTAAATAAACCTTAGATGCTTGTTCATGATAGGCATCGGCCTCACCCTGCATCCAAATTATCCCTGCTGGGACTAAAGTATCTGCTACACCATCACCATCTATATCATTGTTCGCTAACGCAGCTCTTACGGTAGTTTGAAAGTTATCCCATTGGTTGATCTTGGTGTTGTCAGCATAGTTCTGCCCCCATGTACCAAAACCAGATGCCCCAAGCGCAATAGATGAGCCACCACGCGCATATTTGATAATGGCTATTTTCTTACCCGTTAGCTCAGATAAGCGTTTACCAAAACTCAATTCAGGGCCAAATCTATCAGATAAAATAATTGAATGCTCTGTCGATCTTGCCCCTGTTCCAAAACCAGGCATTAAATTAGTCCAAACACCTTTGCCACCATTTAATGCATCATCAGCAACAGGGTTACCAAAAAAGAATAAGGTATTTTCAACTGGCTTTTCATACTGTGCAGGTAAGTCTTTATTAAAGCCAAAACCTTCCATATTTGATTGGCCCCCCATAAAGTAAAGCAAATAGTCATCCGCTTTACTTTGCGTGCTTATTGCTAACAAACCACATAAGGCTAGTTTTTTTAACATTATTTTTCCTTTTACCAAAAGCAATGCCCAATAAATATTGGGTATGTAATTAAGTTTTTACTTCATAGTTATAGCTTCGTGCTATAAATACTTTTAATACAGGCATTTAGCCTAGAAGAAGCAGTTCGATTCTTTTAATCAATCAATTATTACAGTGCTTGCGCGTTTGTTCTGAACATAAACTCAAGTGGGATTTGCAATCGCTTAGCCCAATCAACTTCTGCATGCGTCGCACCTGGGAAATATTGACTCTGCCATAACGAAGCTGGATAACCGTGTTGCATAAATACATTATCAATTTGTTTTTGAAGATCAGGATACATGGAGTCTAATGTGCCATCTCAATAATCGAAGTAAACTTTTTGTGTTGTTAGTTTGCCAATATTGTCAGAAATATACTGCTTGAAAGCAGTAAATACTTGTTTGTCATAAGTAAAAACCCCAGGCCAATGCGTAGACATACAAATTGCGCCGGCAAACTCATTAGGATATTGAAGTAATGTATACCAAGAAATAAGCCCTCCCATGCTTGATCCTGCGATATACCGATGTTCAGAACCTTTATTTACTGAATAGTTATTCTCAATAAAGGGAATGACTTCTTCAACAACAAAGCGAGCATAGTTGTCTGAATAAACCTTAGAGTAAAACAGCTTTTGCCCTGGATACCTCTCTAACTCATATAAATTTGCTTGTTTTTGCTTTGCTAAACTTTCAAATACTTTTTGCGGAAAATACTCGCTATGACGATTTTCTACCGCATTTGGAATGCCAACAACAATAAATGGCTTAACTTTACCGCTTTGAATTAACTTCGCTGCAACTTCATCAACTTGCCATTCTTGTTTATTCCATGTTGTTTTGGCATCAAACAACATTCGACCATCATGCATATATAAAACATCATACTTACGTGTGTTGCTATAACCTGGTGGTAACCAGATATTTAAAAAACGGCTCTCAACATACTTTGAACTAAAGTTTTTCTTAACATCAAGATGCCCTTCTGACACCTCAGGGATTATCACATTTGCAAAAGTGACACCTGAAAATAGCATCAAGGTTAAACAAATAAATTTCTTAAACATAATGTCTACTCAAATTTAAACTAAAAAGCCGCAAATGAATTGCGGCTTATTAATAAGGTATTACTTGAGGGCTTTTTCAACCACTGGGTAATGATCCCATACATGTTTATCACTCACTGAACGGAGTAACTTGATATATTCTGCATGAGTCCAAGCAAGTGGTGTCGCTGAGTTTGTCCCCTCACCTAACTGATAGCCTGCTTTATTATTGCCAACACCATCCCAAACTTGCTCAGGTAGCATCATGCCTTCATTGGCAAATGCTTCCATACCTTTTACATAGGTGTCTTTAATCGCTTGTTGCATCATCGCATCAAGGCTATTAGTTGCGTTTGCCGCAGCGATTTCATAGTGACCACGTTCACCTGTGAAAAACGGCCATACACGACCACGTTGACCAGGGGTGTTGTTACCACCTTCGGCATAGTTGTTACCTGTCACTTCATCTTCACCGTAACCATCGTTACCATAGCGACGGTAACCAGGGAATGACCCTGAGCCATCAGCAAAATTAAAGGTGTAACGCACTTGCAGATTATCGACTAAGGTTTCGTCATCGTATTCTGGTAATGTTTTTACAATGCTTGGCGCAAGTGCATCACGAACACCATAACGTACAAGCTCTAAGAAACCACCATCAAGGATTTGCTTTTTATCAAAGCCTTCACGACCGTTATTGGCATTAAGCGTGGTTGATGAGTTTGGATCTTTGTCTTGACCAATACGAATGAAATATTCACCATCGCTATTTTCAGACTTAAGGTTACCTTGAGTCGTAAACATGGTGCTTTCAATTTCACTGTTGTAGGTTTTAGCCGTTGCTAGGTAACGCTCTGCATTTTTTGTGTCACCTGCTTTTTTAGCAATATCAGCAGCCGTGACTAAGCCTGCAACAACCGCTGCAGTTGTTGATGGAGAGAAACCATTTTGTTCTTCCCAACGCTCTTGTTGCGTTGCTGGCGGTGTGATTTGCGTGTCATTCCAAAGAATTTTCGCAAGGCCACCATCAACCAAGAAATCAGCCGCTGGCTTTAACATTTTGCCATACCAATCTGTGAGCTCTTGATCGCTAAGTACGCCTGCTTGATGTAGTTTCCACGCTAACATAATTGGCATTGCTGTTTGGTCAAGCTGAACACCTACCCACTCAAGCTCACCATCAACGTGCGTCTTTTGTAAAAACCAACCTGTGTCACCACCATTGCCTGGCGTGTTATCTGTTACTTGTACTTTTTCTAGATATTCAAATGCTGTTTTAGCGGTACGTGTATCACCCATGGCCATAAATGCCATTGCGACTTGATAGAAATCACGTACCCAAACCGCTTTATAACCGGTAGAACCTGTTTTAGCTGATACTGTTTCACCCCACGGGTTAGACAGTGACGCAATTAAAGCACCAGCATGGGTTTTATCTTCTTGTGCTTTCAACACCATGGCGCTGGTATAAAGCAATTTACCATTATCTGCGGTGCTGTTAGTTAATGTGCTCAAAGGTTCAAGGCTTGCTAAGTAGTCTTGCCAACCAATTGCAGCACCCTCACCGTTATATGCTGCAAGTACTTTTTGGTAACCTTGATTTAAACTTGCTTGACCTTCTTTTAAGCTTGCAGCTTCAGAGTTACCAAAACTTAACGCTAAATCAAAGGTGGTGTTTTTTGATACTTCACCAAGCTCTGCAAGTAAGCTTACATTACCCGACTTATCACCGGTATTTTGGTAGGTCGTTGAGAGTGATTGCGATGCTTTTAACTCTTTTAAGCCATCACTAACACCTGTAAAGCCAACGCTTGTTTGCTTAAATGGTTGAGCGGCTTGTAAAGATAAAAAGTTATCATCTTGCCAAGCAACTAGGCCCTTATCAGTCACTTTTGCGAAATCGTCTAAGCCGTTGTTATCGATGTAAGGATTCACATTAACGTAGGCTTTAACACCTTCAAGGTCGGTATTAAATACGCTACGAACAAACAAAGTTTGGCCGTTTGGATCTGTAAAGATATGTTTTTCTAAGGTGAAACGACCTTGCTTATCTTTACTTACCACTTTGTAAGCAAGCGATAATGGGCGACCTGCGTCGTCTTTGTATAAATAATCAATGCTCACATCGAGATCATCGTTCTCTGTAACGGTAAAGTCTTTACCGACTACAACAAACTGCATATCTTTGATTTGCGCTTGGTGAATTAAACCAAACATGGTTTCTGTGATCATGCCTTTCGCGATTGAAAACCAAACTTTTGATACTTTGCCAGTAGCAGCTGCGTCGCTATAGTGGCCGTCTTGGTATTGCTCGTAAGAGGTACCAATACCCGTTTTACCTGAGTATGCCCAAAAAGGCTCAACGCCCGGTGCGCCAGGCGCCGACACTTGCTCAGCGGCTGTATTAACTGATTGCTCTGAACTACAAGCTGTTAAACCTAACGCTAACAAGCTTGCTGTAATAAGATTAAATTTTTTCATTGTGTGTCCTTATTATTGTTGCTTAACGCGCAGTACAGCTATTGCTGCTAGTACGAATGACACTGCACCTAGCACTAACGCATAAATCGGTTGATTATCAAAAAAGTGACGTAAAATTAGGCCTAATACGCTTGCCGCTAACAGCTGCGGAATAACAATAAAGAAGTTAAAAATACCCATGTACACACCCATTTTTTTACTTGGTACTGAGGTACTTAACATTGCGTATGGTAAAGAGAGAATTGACGCCCAAGCAAACCCTACTCCAATCATTGGCCAGATCAGTAAACTTGGATCTTTGATAATAATGAAGCTGACCAGACCCAATCCACCTAACACTAGGTTGAGAGCATGGGCCATTTTTAGCCCTACTTTTTTAACGATAATCGGAATACACAGTGCAGCAATGGCAGCAAAACCATTGTAAGCGGCAAATAATACACCAACCCAATCCGCACCGTTATTGTAGGCAAGAGAGCTTGTATCACTGCTGCCGTAGTGGAAGCTAGTTACTGCCGACGTGGTGTAAATCCACATTGCAAACAATGAGAACCAGCTAAAAAATTGTACCCAAGCCAATTGTTTCATCGTTTCTGGCATAGTGAATACATCATTCACAACTTGATAAAAGCCACCACTGGTTGCGTTTTTAGCCTTTAAAGCACCAGCAATAAATTGAATAACACCAAAGCTAATCAAACCACCAGCGAGTAAATAAAGCTCTTTTTCAAGCGATAGACCCGTTACAATACCAAGTACTACAAGGCCAAGAACCGTAAAGATTGCAGCGCCTTTGTTAAAGTTTACATCACTTTGAACATCACTCGAGTCATCGCTTTGCTCTTGTTCATGAAAGCTTTCAAGTTCTTCTGGTGAATATTCTTTCGTGGTAAATACAGTCCAAAACACAGCAACTAATAAAACTACTGCACCAAAGTAAAACGAAAATTTTACAGAATCTGGAATTTGCCCAGCAGGTGCCGTATTAGCAATATCGAACCAGTTAGTCATCATCCAAGGTAATGCAGACGCAACAACCGCACCAACACCAATGAAGAAGCTTTGCATCGCATAACCAGTTGCACGTTGTTTTTTCGGTAGGTTATCACTAACAAGGGCGCGGAATGGCTCCATAGTCACGTTAATTGACGCATCCATGATCCATAACATACCCGCCGCAATCCAAAGGCTTGGTGAGTTAGGCATGATGAATAACGATAACGTCGTTAAAATAGCCCCATAGAAAAAGAACGGACGACGACGACCTAACTTATTCCAAGTTTTATCGCTCCAGTAACCGATGATCGGTTGTACAATTAGACCTGTTAATGGTGCTGCAACCCAAAGGATTGGAATATCATCAACATTGGCACCTAAAGTTTGAAAAATACGGCTTACATTACCGTTTTGTAATGCGAAGCCAAATTGGATACCAAGGAATCCAAAACACATATTCCATATTTGCCAAAAGCTCAGCGTTGGTTTGTTATTATTCATAGTCAGCCTTTAAGGTAAATACTGCACTGCTTAAGCCATTCAGCTGTAGTTGAATTGGCGCATTCGTAGCTGCCTCAGAAATCACAATGTCGGCATGATTTTCTAGGTTATCAATTAACGTTAAGCCACTGTGATTAAGCTTAGGTAACAACGTTTGGTTAAGAGTAAGCTCAACATTTTGTGGGTTTTCTGAAAAGTTACTTACTACAAGCACTAGTTGTTGACCTAGCTTGCGCGTAAAAGCAATGACTTGTTCTGAGCCAGTCAATTCAACCGCTTGCATGTCACCACCAACAATGGCAGGCAGTGTGTTTAACGACATTAACTTGGTGTAGTAAGCGCGAAGATCAGCTTGCTGCTTTGAAAGCGCACCGCCATCGAATTTACCATTATTCATCCATGCTTGATGCGCAGGTACACCCATATAATCGAAAATGCTGGTACGCGTTGGGTCGCCAAAACCGCCGTCCTCAGAGCCATCTTCACCGACAGCTTGACCAAAATAAAGTAATGTTGGCGAGCGCGACATCAATGTAGATACCACCATCGCTGGCTTACCTTTTTCACTACTACCAGCGAAATCTGGGCTAGCAATACGTTGCTCATCATGGTTTTCTAAGAAGTGCAGCATATGCTCTTCAATATCCGCCACTTGGCTTTGGATATCGAAAATAGTATCCGCTGATTGCTTGCCTTGCATCACAGCTTTAACCGTGTCGTAAAAACCGACTTTGTCGTAAAGGTAATCCATCTTACCTTGTTGGATATATGGGCGGTAAAGCGTTGGGTTATATACCTCAGCCAAAATAAAGGCATCGCTTTTTTGCATCTTGATTGATGAATTTAAAAAGCTCCAAAACTCAACAGGCACCATCTCGGCCATATCATAACGGAAACCATCAACACCTTTATCTAACCAATAAAGCGCGATATCGCGGAATTTATACCAGCTATTTGGTAGGTCTTTATCTTGCCAAAATGCGTAGTGCGCACGGTAATCTTTATCAGCGTAATCATCCGGTAGCGTCGGGAAGTCGTAGCTACCATCTGGTTTCACACCGTAATTGATTTTAACTGTTTCGTACCAATCATTGATGTCGGGTTTAGCGGCACGGGCCCCATTACCTGTCCATTTTGCTGGGGTTTCGGCAAATTGATTATCAGCAAGAGGATGCGGGTTACCACCTAACACTTGGTAGCTATCGCTTGTTGGCACTTGAAATGACTGCCCTGTTACATAATAAAAGTTATTATCGCGAGCATAGGTTTTCGTCGTGTCATCTTCAGCACCAAAATCCTTAACGCCTTCAGGCTTTGCGACCGACTCATAGTTACGCGCTACGTGGTTTGGCACAATATCAATAACCACTTTCATACCGTGCTTATGAGTGCGATTGATTAGCTCGACAAACTCTTCTAAGCGGCGCTCAGGGTTAATTGCTAAATCAGGATTAACATCGTAATAATCTTTCACTGCATAAGGCGAGCCTGCACGGCCTTTTACAACATCAGGATCATCTTGTGACAAACCGTATTCGGTATAGTCAGTTACTAAAGCATGACGCGGTACACCAGTGTACCAAACATGTGTTGTTCCTAGCTCTTTAATACCTTGTAATGCAGCATTATTAAAATCAGCGAATTTACCTACCCCATTTTCTTCTAATGTGCCCCATGGTTTATTGGTGGTGTTAGTGTTACCAAATAATCGAGTGAATACTTGGTAGACCACAGGCTTAGAGATAGCTGCTTGGCTAGATTCTGATTGCTGCTGTTGCGTGTTCTGCTGTACTGGCGCATCGTTACCACAGGCAGTTAAACCTAAAACCGAAGCCACTACTAACGCAGTTAGTTTGTATGTTGTCATCATTACTTCATTTTTCTGTAAATATCAGTTCATACTAATGTTAAGGGCTGCATACGGACAGTAAATGCATACGTATTCAGCCTATTAGTTGCAATTATTCAAGCTCTATTAAGCGTGCTTGCATAGCTTTTAAGCGGATTGGCGCAGCAAGATCAACACGCTCTTCGCTGATTAAATCGCGTCCTTTATTATTGCCTTTTAGCACTTCTTGCATGTAGCTTAAATCCCAATCAATAGCTTGTTGGTTTTTGTTAAGAACAACCAATACAGTTTGGCCATTGTGCTCTCTCACATAGCTGTAAACGCCTTGCTTGGGTGAAAAATGCATTAAACGACCTTCGCTTAACGCTGGTTTTTCTTGACGAAGCTTAAGCAGTTTTTTCATGCTAGCTAACATCTCTTGCTGATCAGCTGAAAGCCCCTTACCTGTGAAGGCATTCGCTTTTTGACCTTTAAACCCACCCGGGAAATCAATGCGAATATCACCGTGGTCATTGCTTGGCGTGTTATCGAGCAGCAGCTCAGTGCCGTAATAAATTTGTGGAATACCACGAGTTGTTAATAACAGCGTCATGGCTAATTTAGTTTTTGCTAGGTCTTGACCCAGCTCAGTGTAAACACGGCTCATGTCATGGTTATCTGCAAAGACTAAAATGTTATCTGTATCAGCATATAAAAAGTCATTCGCCAGTGATTGATACACTTTAACCCAACCTGTATTCCAGCTTTCTTCTTCGTTAAGTGCTTGGATCAACGCCTCTTGTAATGAAAAATCCATTACACTTGGTAACTCAGAGGTATAACCATCTTGATTGACTTTGCCACGCTGCCAATAAGATGCAATTGCTGGGTTGGTTGTCCACTCTTCACCAACAATATTAAAGTTTGGGTATTCGGTCATTATCGCTTTAGTCCAATCGGCTAAAAATGCTTTATCTGAGTATGAATAGGTATCAACACGAATGCCGCTTAAGTTGGCGTATTCAATCCACCAAATGGCATTTTGAATTAAATACGTTGATAGTAACGGCTGGCGCTGATTTAAATCAGGCATCGTCTCAACAAACCAACCATCATTAAATTGACGTTTGTCGTATTGGCTCGCATGAGGGTCTTGAATTGTTTGTCTGGCGTGACTAGTGGCATTTTTACCGTTTTCAAACTTGCCATCAAAGTTAACCCAATCTGCCGTTGGCATGTCACTCATCCACTGATGCGATGAACCAAAGTGGTTAAGTACCATGTCCATCACTAAGCCGATACCATGCTCTTTCGCTTCTGCCGATAAGGTTTTATAAAGCGCATTACTGCCCATACGCGGATCAACTTTGTAAAAATCAGTAATAGCATAACCATGATAAGAATAACTTGGCATGTCATTTTCAAGCACCGGTGTTAACCAAAGTTGCGTTACACCGAGGTCCTCAAGGTAATCTAGGCTATTGATAACACCTTGAATATCACCGCCATGTCGGCCACCTTTAAAGCTTGGGTTTGCAGCCTCCTGCATACCTGCAACACTATCGTTACTTGGGTCACCATTTACAAAGCGATCAGGGTTTATTAAATAAAGCGTGTCTCTATTTGTAAAGCCATGACGATTGGCACTTTGCTTATCACGGTCATTTAACGGATAAGTAAAGGTGGTGCCGTCTTCAGCTTTAAAAGTCAGTGTTCCCGCCTTTGCATTCTCGCTGATGGTTAAATCTAAAAACGCGTAGTTAGGGTTATTTGTTGTTGTCACCCCTTTAAACTCAACGCCTTTGTAAGGCACCATTTGCCACGCTTTGTTAGCAATATTGTTATCGTAAAGCATGACTTGTAATGAGTCGTTTTGCATCCCTACCCACCAGTTTTCTGGTGACGCAGTAATTGCAAAACTTGCTGTTGAGTTAAAAAGTGTAAATGCGGTTGTTAACGCTAAAAATGTTTGTGTTTTTTTCATAATTAATTTTGTACTTTTTCTAAGAATTGATTGTGGGTCGGCAACTGCTCGACAGTGCTATTAATCAAGGTTTTTAAATTGCTAAATAACTCATTTAATTGCTCATCAGATAACGCATCTGTTAAAGGATGGTGATCCTCTGCAATAAGCCCTTGCCCTATCATTACTTGCTGCCATGCGATTTCGGCAAAGAGCTCATCGTCTTCTCTAATTAGCTTGCCGCTGGTTTTAAATAGCTCAATTTTCTTTCTGAGACTGCATGGAATATCCATGCCTTTACAAAAACGCCAAAACGCACTGTCATCACGCTCAGTAAGCTTGTAATGAAGAATAATAAAATCACGAATTCGCTCAAATTCTGTTTTACTTTGTTGATTAAATTCATCTACAAGGCTTTGTTTAATACCTTGATGAGGAAAAAACTTAATTAAACGAATGGCTGCACTTTGAATTAAATGAATACTGGTCGATTCTAATGGCTCTAAAAAGCCGCTTGATAAGCCGACCGATACCACATTTTTATGCCACTGCTTTAAACGACGGCCTGTTTTAAACTTAATAACACGCGGCTCTGTCAGTGGTTTGGCAGGTAAATTATCCAAGAGCTGTTGTTTTGCCGCTTCGTCTGATAAGAAACGAGAAGAATACACAAGCCCGTTGCCTACTCGATGCTGTAATGGTATTTGCCACTGCCAGCCTGAGTCTCTTGCAATTGAACGTGTATAAGGAATTGCATCCGAAGCTGATTCACTTTGCACCGCAATCGCGCTATCACACGGTAACCAATGCGACCAATCTTCAAAGCCGGTATTAAGTGTTTGCTCTATTAATAAAGCACGCAAACCGGTGCAATCAATAAATAAGTCGCCATCAATTTGCTCGCCATTTTTAAGTAACAAAGAACGAACATGCCCGCTTTGATGGCATTGATTAACCGATTCAATTTTGCCTTCAATGCGTTTAACGCCCCGTGATTGCGCCAACTCTTTTAAGAATTCGCCGTATCGAGTGGCATCAAAATGATAGGCATAATGTAAGCCCGCCAACTGAGTGTTAGGAATGTGCTTAAGGTGAGCAAATTTATGCGCTTTTGCTGCTTGGTAGTTAAGTGAAAAATCCCAAAAGTCAGGCGCGTTTTGTGTTTGATTTGCTTTTAGCCAAAAATGATAAAACTCACAAAACGGAAAATCTTTACCTATTTCACCAAAGGCATGCATGTAGCTGTGATCTTGACTGCGCCAATTTTCAAACTCAATACCGAGCTTAATCGTTGCGCCAGTGGCTTTAATAAATTCTTTTTCAGAAATGCCAAGCGCACCATTTAGATGCAAAATAGGTGGAATACTCGCTTCGCCTACACCCACAGTGCCAATCTCTGCTGACTCTATCAGGGTGATATCAAGCACTTTGCCCAGCACTTTATTAAGTAATGCAGCGGTTATCCACCCTGCTGTGCCACCACCGGCAATCACGACCTTGGTTATTTTTTTTGTTTCCATAGTACACCTAACGCCAATTTCTATTCATTGAGTGTAGCTCACTGATATAAAAAAGCCCTTGTAAAACAAATCACAAGGGCAATTTTCTATCGCTGTTTTAGCTAATTACAGCTTGTAGCTGAAGCCTAACAGGAATGTACGACCGTAGTCTTGGTAGTCACGTACTTGAAGTGAGTTATCACCTTGTAGTGACGTGAACGGCTCTTCTGTGATGTTCTGTACTTGGAAAGTGACAGATAAACCGTCAAGGCTCTCTACACCGCCTTCGCTAAAGTCATAACCAACTTGAGCATCCCAAATTGTTTCGCCTTTAATGTCAACTTGTGTAGTCGCAAAACCTAAACCGTATACGTCACCTTTAAAGTCGCTACGCTTACGCATGCTAGTACGCGCTTGGAAACCGTTACGCTCAAAGTAAACTGTTAAACTATCGATTTGGTCAGATAAACCAGGTAGCTCATAATCGTTACCATTTTGGTCAGTTAAGTCTTGCTCAACACCTGTATGGCTTGCGATTAAACCAAAACCATCAAGTGACTCGCTGAACATAGTGAATGGTAGAGTTAATGAAAGCTCATAACCCCATAGGTCACCAGAACCACCGTTCACTTTACCTGAACCTGTGCCAGTTGAAGTCGCAGGAATTTCACCAGTAGACGGATCAGCTACACCGCTCATGTCGATTTCATAAGTACCATCGAAAATCCACTGAGTGATATCTTTATAGAATACAGCTGCAGCGAAGTAACCTTCTTCATGGAAGTAGTTTTCGTAGCTTAAATCAAAACCAGTTGCTTCTTTTGGCTCAAGCTCAGGGTTACCACCTGATACACTCCAATAGTTACCGTTTTCATCTGGTTGTTGATTGTAAGTAGCGTTAACTGACGCGTTCATTTCGTCTAAGCGAGCACGAGAAATGGTTTTCGCGGCACCAAAACGTACTGTTTGCTCTTCATCAATTGCAAATGATAAGTTGATGCTTGGCAAGAAGTGGCTGTAGTCATGGTTTACATCTGTTGGTGATACAACAACTAAACCATCCACAGTGTTAGCTGCGAAGCCTTGTGAAGACTGTTCAGTTTTCACATAACGCACACCAACGTTACCTGTTACAGGGATAGAGCCCAGCTCTGCATTAATGTCAGCTTGAGCAAAGAACGCTGTTACTTCTTCTTGAACTGTCCAAGACTGTGTCTTGTGTTTTGAATCAGTTAAGCTTTCTTGAAGCAGGCTATAGTAACCATCATTCACTAGACCGTTGGTATCGTAAGCAACCATGTTGCCCATGCCAATGAAATCAAGGCTAGCTGACCCTAAACGGTATTGCTCTGGGATTGATAACATACCCGGGTTTGATAAAGAGAAGTCTTTTAATGTCATGAAGTAACCTTCAGACACTTTGCTCTTTTCACGGTCGCGGTAAGACATACCAAATGACACACGGCTGATGTACGCGTTATCAAGTACTTTGCTAGCCGCAAGTTTCAATGTGCTTAGTTCATCATTGATTTCTGGCGCATTGATGAAACCATCTTGCGCAGTATTTTGATAAGCAGTATCAGTTAGACCGTACTTATCGTTAAGTGCAGCACTTGCACCCCAAGATAATGGGCCACCAAGTTGAATTAAGTCATAATCGCTGTAATCAAGGTTATGGCTGAATTGTGCGCCTGTGTTACCACCGTCAAACTCATAACCAATCGTATCAGCAACACCATTTGCATCACCACGACCTGTACCTGAGTAGCTTTCGATACTCCAGATTTGACGCTCAACTTCAGAGCGGCTTACATCAAATTCTACTGACCAATCATCGCTGATGTCGTATTTTGCATTAAAACCAAACTGAGTTAGCTCCGCGTTACGCTCTTCGTAGTCATTACGAACAACAACACGTTGGCCTTCTGTTACTGCGCTTGTGATGAAACCAGAATCTGCGTCAACAACAGCTGAACTTGGGTCAATTGAACCTTGGCCCCATGCAAATGGCACTTCGATACCACGTAAGATTTTCTCATCAGAGAAATCTACATATAAAGCATCAAAGGTCATGTTCAGGCGTTCAGTCGGCGCAGCTTCAATAACAAGCATGGCTGTATCACGTTCAAGCGTTGATGAACGTACGAATGGCTTAGCACCACCTAAGATTGAGTACGTATTACCATCTTCACCTGTAAACTCAGGGTAACCCCAAGAGTTCCAACGTTTTTCCTGATTCGGAGAGCTCATCGTGTTATAAGCAAATGCAACACCGATGGTGTCATCAGCAAATTGATCAATATATGAGAACGTACCACGGAAACCTTGATCGTCACCGTCTGGGTTTAATTTATCAAAACCCGTTTGTTCGTACTGGCCATTGAACATGATAACTTGCTCACCTTTGCTTAAAGGTTTAACAGTTTGCATGTCGATAACACCAGCGATACCTTCTGCTTCAATACCTGCGCTTGGGGTTTTGTATACCGTTACGCCACTCATAATTTCTGATGGGTAAAGGTCAAATTCAACGCCACGGTTGTCGCCGATTGAAACTTGCTCACGACCGTTGAATGTTGTTGCACTTTCGTTTTCACTGAAACCACGAACACTTACACGACTAGCTCGACCGTCTAGACGTTGTGCTGTTAAACCAGGAAGGCGTGCAATTGATTCTGCAATTGATGAATCAGGTAATTTACCGATATCTTCAGCTGAGATTGATTCAACAACTTCAGGAGTGAAGCGTTTAGTATTAATAGATTCTACAACACTGCCACGAAAACCTTTTACTTCGATAACTTCAACGTTGTCGTTTTTTGTTTTTTGGTCTTCTTCTGCAGCATACACTACAAAGCTATTTAAACCTGCGGCTGTTAAAGCCAGAGTTAATATACTTGGTTTGAACATAGACATGATGTTTTCCCATTACCCAAATTGTAATGTCAACGTGTTGCAGTTATTCATGAACATAATAGCTGTTATTCGCTGACTGATTTTGTTGTCGAATTGAATATTAACGCCCTGGTTATTTTCTTAACAAATTTATGCATACGTATTCAGCGTAGCTCATCATTACAAATATTAACACCATCTTTACAAGTACACCCCATAACCGATTGAATATAAATGATTTATCAATTTTATTGTGTAAATTAATAGTAATGAAACATTTTCGCTATATTTTCGCCCCCAATTTGGTTACAGAAATAGGTACTAGGCCATTTATCCCGCTTAAATGGTGACTTAACGCAATAATAATAGGAACGCACATAAATCAATGATAATTGGTCTTACCAATAATCACATTGCACCATTCTGGTGTAAGCCAGCTATATTATGCACCACGCTGGCGTTTTGAGTTGGAATAAGACAATTACTTTACTAATTGGTAAATTTTACGGCGCTAAATTTATGCTGCTCAATTTTAAATCAAGTTAATAGGTTTTACTGAGGACAGAGGTGAATTTGGCGTGCATACGTATGCAGAGTTTTTACAGTATCACACCCTTCACGTATGCTTTTGACATTCCGGCAACATATACGACTAATGGTTGCCTTATAGTTTACACACTCTGAGTGTCACGATGGAGAAAAACATGGCTCAAAAGCAGTGGTATAAAGGTGCGGTTATTTATCAAGTGTATCCGCGCAGTTTCCAAGACACCAATGGCGATGGCATTGGTGATATCAAAGGTATCATTGATCGCATTGATTATATTAAAAGCCTAGGTGTTGATGCTATTTGGGTTTCACCTTTCTTTAAATCACCAATGAAAGACTTTGGTTATGACATCAGTGACTATCGTGATATCGACCCATTGTTTGGTAACCTTGATGATTTTGATGAACTCATTGCACAAGCTCACCAACGTGATATTAAGATCATTATTGATCAGGTATTGAGCCATACCTCAGATCAACATCAATGGTTCCTTGATAGCCGTGAAGATAAGATCAACGATAAAGCAGATTGGTACGTGTGGGCAGATGCCAAACCTGACGGTACACAACCAAATAACTGGTTATCTATTTTTGGTGGTCCTGCATGGCAGTGGGAACCGCGTCGTGGTCAATATTATTTACATAACTTTTTGACTGAACAACCTGATTTAAACTTCCATAACCCTGAAGTACGCAAAGCAGTATTAGACAATGTTGAGTTTTGGCTGAAGAAAGGCGTTGATGGTTTCCGCTTAGATGCAATTAACTTTTGCTATCACGATGCGCAATTACGTGACAACCCGGCTAAGCCACCAGAAAAACGTCAAGGTCGTGGTTTTAGCGAAGACAACCCGTACGCTTTCCAATATCACTACTACAATAATACACAACCTGAAAACCTGACTTTTATGCAGGACATTCGTGCCCTACTAAACAAGTACCCTGGTACCGTTGCATTAGGCGAAATCTCATCTGAAGATTCACTCGCAACCATGGCTGAATACACATCAGGTGGTGACAAACTTCATATGGGTTATAGCTTTGAGCTACTGACTAACGACTATAGCGCTGAATATATTCGTACAACAGTGAGTACTCTTGAGCAGCGTATGACCGAAGGCTGGCCATGTTGGGCATTTAGTAACCATGATGTAGAACGCGTTGCTAGCCGCTGGAGTAAAGATAACATTATCAATCCGCAGCAATGTAAAATGCTTACTGCCCTGTTAGCGTCTTTACGTGGCAGCGTGTGTATGTACCAAGGTGAAGAGCTTGGTTTAGGTGAAGCTGAAGTCGCATTTGAAGACTTACAAGACCCATACGGCATTACATTCTGGCCAAACTTTAAAGGCCGTGATGGTTGTCGTACACCAATGCCATGGGATGCAGCAGATGCTGAGCAAGCTGGTTTCTCTACAGTAAAACCTTGGTTACCTGTAGGCAATGCACACAAATCAGTTGCGGTAAACACGCAAGATCAAGATAAAGATTCAATTTTGAATGCGTATCGTGAATTTATGGCATGGCGTAAAGATAAGAACGTACTGCTTGAAGGCGACATTGAATTTATCGAAACACAAGAGCCTGTGCTTGCTTTTTATAGAACGCTTAACGACACTAAAATGCTTTGTGCATTCAACTTAGGTGCAAAAAGTAGCGAACTGACAATCTCTGATACTGTGTCTTCACTGCATACAGAGATCTCTCATCACACAGCTGAATTAAACAATAATACAGTCACTCTGCCCGGGTTTGGTTGCTTTTACGCAACCCTGAATTAATAATCAGTTGTTAAACACCAAGCCCTGCAATTGCAGGGCTTTTTTATTTCGTGGTATTAGTGGTTCATGGTTTTACTATTAATGTAATCTGTAAGAGCAAACAACACCCCCGACACCACAAACGTGACATGAATTAACACCTTCCAGAGTAACTCATCTGTTGAATGGTTGTTTGAGCTAATAAATACCTTTAAAAGCTCCACAGCCGAGATTGCAACAATTGCACTAATCAACTTCATCTTAAGGCCAGAGAAACCAACCTTGCCCATCCAAACTGGTCTATCTTCATGGTTTTCTATATTTAATTTTGAAACAAAGTTTTCATAACCACTAAAAATAATAATAAGCAAAAGCCCAGCTAGTAGCGCAGTGTCAACTAAAGTCAAAATACCTACCAAAAGCTCTTGGTTTGACGCAGTGAACGTATTTAAAGCCATGCTGTATAAATATTTAAAGAACTTTAGCAGCAGTAATACCACAGCGACTAATAAGCCAATAAAGAATGGCGCTAGTAACCAACGCGAGCGAAAAATAAAACTCTCTACAACTTGTTCTAGTTTGGTTGGTACTTTCTTTGTTTTTGAATGAGTCCCTTGTTCAGACATAAGTTAGTTCACTTTTCTTTTAAAATTAGCGCGATAATACGTGTTTTGACCTTACGATTACCAGCATTAGAGGCAAAATAGTGGTTATTTTTTGCTTATCTTTACGATAAAAAAATTTCGTTATCTTTTTTTGAAATTTAGTTTATAAATTCACTCAAGCAAAGTGACATACACATTGCGCACCATTACTGTGCATTTAGCCAGTGATAATTAATTTTTTGATTAGGAATAATTAAATGAAAAAAGCATTGCTAGCACTAATTTTGGCACCTGTTTTAAGCGTGTCAGCAACGAATGCAATCGCTAACGAAGCACCTGAAGCATCAGCTGAAATGATCAAAGAATACACTGAAATGTGTTTAAACTGGGCAAAAGATGATGACATCAGCAACGAAGAATTAAAGCCATACGTATTAAAATGTGTAAACGATGAGCTTGAAGCTGAAGGCTATAAAAAAGTAAAAGACGTACAAATCTAATTTTACGTCTACTTAGAATATGAAAAAACCGGAATGACACAATGATGTGCGTTCCGGTTTTTTATTTCCATCTCAAATTAACAATAAGTTTGCGCGACATTACGCCGCGACTTCTATTATTTAATCTGGCGATTTATTTTTTGGCTGCTGTTTTTTTCTTAGCAGGCGCTTTCTTTTTACTTTCTTCTACCCATTTACCATTTTGGTAGTGGGCGGTCCAACCTGTGGCTTTGCCATCTACTTCACTCATTACATACTGCTCTTTATTTTTGCGGCTGTAGCGAACGACTGAAGGATTTCCATCAGGATCTTGTGTAGGTGCGTCAGCAAGGTAATAAAACTTTTCAGAAATACGATCTCTAAAACGCTTTAATTCTTCCACTTTAGGCGCACGCGTTTCACGTGATTTAGGGAAAGTATTAGCCGCTAAGAAAATACCTGATGCACCATCACGCAGTACAAAATAAGCTTCTGACTTTTCACATTCAAGTTCAGGTAAGTGAACTGGATCTTCTTTTGGTGGCGCAGCTTCACCATTTTTGAGTAACTTACGTGTATTTTTACACTCTTCATTACTACAACCGAAGTACTTACCAAAACGACCAGATTTTAACTGCATGTCTGAGCCACATTTATCACATTCGATAATAGGGCCGTCGTAGCCTTTAATTTTAAAGGTGCCTTGCTCAACGATATAACCCTTACATGCCGGGTTGTTACCACACACATGTAACTTACGTGTTTCGTCAATTAAGTATGAATCCATTGCCGTTTCACAAATTGGGCAACGCTTCATTTGCATTAGAGATTCAGTTTCTACGTCTTCGACATCCGCAGCAATAGCTTCATCGCCTGATACCAAATTCATGGTTGTAGTACAGCGCTCTTTAGGTGGCAAGTTGTAACCAGTACAACCTAAAAATACACCCGTTGATGCGGTACGAATCCCCATCTTACGACCACACGTAGGGCAATCAATATCAGTTTCGACCATTTGGTTTTGACGCATGCCACCCTGCTCTTCGTCACCTGAGGCAATTTCAAGCTGTGTTGAAAAGTCTGCGTAAAATCTATCAAGTACTTGTGTCCAAACACGCTCACCCTCTGCGATATCATCGAGACGGCCTTCCATCTTAGCGGTAAAGTCAAAGTTCATCAGATCTTCGAAGTTCTCAACTAAGCGGTCTGTAACTATCTCGCCCATTTTTTCAGCGAAGAAGCGGCGATTTTCAACACGCACATAACCACGATCTTGAATCGTAGAGATGATAGATGCATAAGTAGATGGACGACCAATGCCACGCTTTTCTAATTCTTTAACTAGGCTCGCTTCACTAAAGCGTGCAGGTGGCTTTGTAAAATGTTGTTTAGGATCTAGCTCAACAAGCGTTAACACATCACCTTCTTTAACTGCTGGCAGTGATTGATCTTCTTCATTCTTTTTACGAACAGCCGGTTGGACTTTTGTCCAACCATCAAAGCGAAGAACGCGACCTTTAGCTTTTAACTGATATTCGCCAGCACCCACTGTTAAGGTTGTTAAATCGTATTCTGCAGGAACCATTTGACAGGCAACAAACTGGCGCCAAATTAATTCGTAAAGCTTTTTAGCATCTGCTTCAACACCGTCTAAATGACCAGATAGTACGGTAACACTAGAAGGACGGATCGCTTCGTGTGCCTCTTGTGCATTGCCTTTAGAGCTATAACTAATCGGTGCTTTCGGTAAATATTTTTCACCAAATTGTTCTGTCACGTAATCACGACACATTTCAACTGCATCTTTCGATAAGTTAGTTGAGTCGGTACGCATATAGGTAATGTGACCCGCTTCATATAAGCGCTGAGCAAGCATCATGGTTTTCTTAACACCATAACCTAAGCGCGTACTGGCAGCCTGTTGCATGGTTGAAGTAATAAAAGGTGCGCTCGGTTTACTCTTGCTAGGCTTTTCTTCAACGCTAATGACTTTGTAGTCAGCTTTTTCGAGTTCACTAACAGCAGACATCGCCTGCTCTTCATTAACTGGCTTAAAAGGCTTGTCAGCGTGTTTAGTAACTTCTAAGCGTAAAGCAGCTTCTGTATTTTTAACATCAGCGTGGATATCCCAAAACTCTTCGGGGATAAATGCTTTGATTTCGCGTTCACGTTCAACAAGTAAACGTACTGCAACAGATTGCACACGACCGGCTGATAAGCCACGTGCTACTTTAGCCCACAGTAATGGCGACACCATAAAACCCACGACTCGGTCAAGAAAACGACGCGCTTGTTGCGCATAAACCATGTCAGTGTTTAGTTCACCGGGTGTTTCAAATGCCTGCTGAATCGCATTTTTAGTAATTTCATTAAAAACAACTCGCTTATATTTTTCAGGCTCGCCACCAATAATTTGTTCGAGGTGCCATGCAATCGCTTCCCCTTCTCTATCCAAATCGGTTGCGAGATAGATTTTATCGGCGTTTTCAGCAAGTTTCTTTAATTCTTGAACAACTTTCTCTTTGCCCGGTAAGACTTCGTAATGTGGCTCCCAGCCTTTTTCAGGGTCAATACCCATACGAGCAACTAAATTTTTATAGTCGCGTTGCTTTTTATAGGCAGCTTTTTCTTCTGGCGACATTTTTCGAACTTCAGCAGGGGTTTTCGTCGCTGCAGTTTTTGTTTTGCCTGAACCTGAAGTTGGTAGATCACGCACATGCCCAACACTGGACTTTACGATGAAATCGTTACCTAAGTATTTATTAATTGTTTTTGCCTTTGCAGGAGACTCTACAATTACAAGTGATTTGCCCATAGTTGCCTATTTCTGACCGAGTATTTTAAAAGTTTTTTGCCCTTATAAATGTATATCAATCACATTAAACAAATAAGTATGATTTTTATCATTGGAGCACGAATATTTATAGGTATATCTACAAACACCAATTGTTACAAGCTTTTAATAGAAACTTTTCTTCATTGACTGAATAATTAAACAATTTTTGTTGCTAATTTAGTCAATGTGGTGTTTTAAGGTAATTTCAAGGGGAATATATAGAACAGCAACAAAAATGCCAACCTTCTGGTTGGCATTTTTTAAGATTTAACTTTATTTATCATCGATTATTGAAATCGATCGGCTCACCGTTTTAGTTCCGCCAAGCTGATTTTCAAATTGGAAAGTTATAGTTAGCACACCATCTTGATCTTGGTTACCATCAGACTCCCTAGCAATTCGAACATCAGAATACATTGTTGAGTCACGATTTGTGCTCGGAATCGTTTCCTCATGCTCAATTATAGAAAAATCTCCATTATCGGCCGTTAGCGACACTTCAGTTCCAGCAGGAAGTGGATTACCAAACTCATCACTATAAAAAATACGTACATTGATACTAGATAAACCCACTTCTAAGGTCTCAGGATCTGTTTCATTGGGGTCTGTTGCATCATAGTCTGGGTTAGCACGAGATACTTCAGATAAATCAATAGAGGCGACATCGCACCACAACACATTATCAGATACCTCAAATACACCAGCTATTGTGCTCGAACAATCAGCAGGCACTAAAACCTCATATGGAGCAGATACTACTTCATTGGATTTTAATACAGCAAAGCGAACATATGGATCATCACCAGACATGACAACTTCAATTTGCTTACGAACTTCAATTAAATCACGGGTACACTGGCCTGCATTAAAGGCAGCTTCACTACACAATAAGCCATTATACAAACCATCTGCACCGTCATAAATTCCATTATTATTAAGATCACGCCATGTTTCGTTATGACCACCACGCGAGTTTAATTCAGAACATTGATCTGTGTTCGGATCGTAACTATCACTATCTGCATCACTGCAGTTCGCCTTGTCAAAAGTGCTATTTTCATTATGATCATTAAACGCTTCTGGTAAGTCATATAATGTGTAATATTCGCCAATATCGAATAAACCATTGCGCCTAGTTATGCCATCTGATGACTCTTCATCGACAAAGCTTTCTTGACCTTTTGCAACAGCAATAATACTTGTTCTTCCGCCTCGTATAACACCATTAGGATCGTTTTTAGCGCGAACTAATGTCCCGATACAAGGCGCTGCAGTTTCAAAATAAGGATCGCAGTTAACATCACCCGTCTTAGGGTTTATACCTTCGGTAGTTGCAGAGTTACCATCGATTTCACCAATTCTATTACCCCACTTGTAATCATAGAACGGTCGCTCACCTTGTGAACGCCACGTTACTACACATGACGCGTCAGTAGTACGACACACCGCTTCATTACTTTGTGGACCTACAACGCCTGACTCTGTCAAAACTGTTGATTCGACACCATTACTATTAAATTGATTAAATTGGTCACCAAAATAAACCGTAAGACTATTAGTAATTCCATTGTAATTCAGTGCATTAGGGTTAAAAACTTGAGGGCTTAAATCGAAACTATTTTGATCCGTAATGCCTGAATATAATGCAAGTTGCGATGATACTGCATTGATTTGCTCTGCTAGTGGTACGAGGTGAAGCGTTCCTTCAGGACAAATGTCATTTGCTGGTTCATCTGCACACAACTGCACCTCATCTGTCCAACATGATAAATCATCACCTTCTGGTAATGCAGCAACATCTGTTTTTGATACAAAACAAGCCTTAACTACAAGAGGACCAGGCACAATACCTGAAGTGACCGTAGTTTGCACAACACCATCATTGTCTGTATTCGCTGTACGTTGAGTCAAACCAGCTAAACCAGTTGAGTCTGTTAACTTAAAATCAATTCGCTGCTGTGGCGATACAATGCCGTCGGCATCTAATAATCTAAAGCGAACGACAGACTGTGTAGGTAAGCCACCTTCACCTGGAGGAAGAGCAATTACCGGTTCTGAGACGTCGATAAACTGAATTGATTGTACTGCTGAAACTTCAACAGGGATGATCGTTGAAGCAGTAAAGTTCTTTCCGCCCGTTTCGACTGTAATATTAACAACATCATCAATTCCGCAACCATTGGCTCTATAGGTAGAACTAGCTATACCGCTTGATGATTTTACAGAGGCATCAATACTTGAATTATTGTTATCAACACATGTTGAACTAAATTCTACATCTGTTGGTGTGGTATATAAATTCCCTTCTTCGTCCTTTAAAGTGACCTCAATAATTGTACTTCCTCCAGCTTTAAGAGGAATTACATCACCATTTGAGTCAACATTTAGGCCGTTGTCCACTTCTAGAATTAAATCTGCGATACCTACTGCAAAGTTAGTGCTAATTTGTTCATCTAAAGCAGATACTGTAATTGTTCCTGCACCGCCAGTGTTACCAGGTTGGATTTTCAATAGTGCAACACCAAAGCTATCAGTCAACGCTCGACCTGATGATGGAAGGACTGTCCCTAGATCAGTTGTTACTTCTACTAGTGCATTAGCAACAGCGTCACCACTTTGCTGATTTGTTACTTCAATAAATAAATCAGCAAGTTCAGCACTCGATACCGAGTTAGTTATGCTACAGCCTGATGCTATTGAGGTCGGGTCTAGTTTTACGTTACTTCTATTGTCATCCCAAGAAGGGACACAACCAGTTAAAAGAGAAGCTGTAACCGAATACTGTATAGCATCATCAGGGGCTTCATCACCATTAGAAATAAAGCCAGCAATTTTAGTGACTGCATTACCGCTTTCATCTGTATAGGTTGCTACAACTTGACCTGCCCCTTTCGCATCACCACTGCTCAGTGTTACAGAAGCTTCACCATTTGAATCTGTTAGAGCGGTTCCTAAAACAGGCGTAATTTTACCTGTAAAATTAGTGCTAAATGAAATAAGTTGACCTGCAAGGGGCGTCTCTTCATCAAGCAAAGTTGCTGTGACTGTACCTTTATTATCTTTGCTTACAGGGTTATCAACAGTAAACGGTGCTCCAGAAGTGTCTGTAATAGCGAGGTTTAATGTGACGCTGCCACTCACACTTGAATCATCTGATTCTGAACCATCCGATGTGAAACCAAATGTGTCGCTATAGGTATCTCCATCAAGAGCGTAGGTAGCAGTTACTATGCCAGCGCCAGCAGTATCACCTGCCGTAAGTTTAATAGAAGCAACACCATTGCTATCTGTTAGATCAGTTCCAGATACTGGATCTAAAAGACCAATATCGCCGTTTAAGCTAAAGTTAATAACAACCCCAGCAACAGCTTCATCATTATTTGTTAATGTAGCAGATATTGTTAACGGAGAGTCAGCTGTTACCTGATTATCTTGTTCACCAGATGACAGCGAAAAACCTTGTACTGCAATTTCATAACTAGCTTCAGCTGTTGAATCATCCCCACCATCAAGCGAACCACCATCACTTTCCAGTGAGCCACCGCCACCACATGCAGCTAATAATGAGCTGAAAACTATTACACTTAGCCATCGAAATAAAGGCATTGACCTCTCCCTAGTTAGCTATTTCAAACTTTGTTTTATTATTTACCTAATATTAACCTAAAATCAGTCCGAAAATAATCATTTTTTTATTCATTTCTTAACGAATTAATTTAATTATTTATCGAATTTTTCTGTATAAAAATCCTTATGCTGGTAGTCTATGACAAAATTTATAACAAGATAGATTAGGTGTATGTCAAAAGTACGGTCTTTAAGCCTTACATCTCGTATCATGGTTGGTATGGTACTTGGTGTAGTTGTTGGTTTTATCTTTCAAGCCATTTTAGCGGGTGAAGACGATTTCCTTATTCCATTAGGGTTATTCTCTTTACCTATTAAAGCTTTTTTTGTTGATGGTATTTTCCATGTTGGCGGGCAAATATTCATTGCAAGCTTAAAAATGCTTGTGGTGCCTTTAGTATTTGTATCACTTGTTTGTGGAACTTGTAGCTTGAGCGACCCAAAAAAGTTAGGTCGACTAGGTGGTAAGTCTATTTTGCTTTATTTAGCGACAACGGCAATCGCCATTACTGTTGCTATCACCTTGGCGTTATTAGTGAATCCAGGTGAGGGAATCAATTTACCTTCAGATGCTAACTATAGTGCGAAAGAAGCTCCCACCCTTGCGCAAGTCATTATTGGTATGTTCCCAACAAACCCTATTGATGCAATGGCAAGTGGCAACATGCTCCAAGTTATCGTTTTTGCCTTGTTATTTGGTGTTGCGATGGCACTCAGTGGAAAAGCAGGTAAACGAGTGGCCAGTGTTTTTGAAGATTTAAATACCGTAATTTTAAAGCTTGTAACACTGCTTATGAATATTGCACCGTATGGTGTATTTTTCTTAATGGCAAAATTATTTACAACCATTGACTTAAAGCTTATCACTAGCTTGGCCTTATATTTTGGTGTCGTTGTTTTTGCTTTATTATTTCACGGTTTTGTGAATTACAGCCTGTTACTTAAGCTGTTTACAGGTCTAAACCCTATTACATTTCTAAAGAAAATGAAAAATGCCTGTTTATTTGCATTTAGTACATCAAGCTCAAGCGCAACTATGCCTATTACCCTTGAAACAGCAAATAAAAAGTTAGGTGCTCATAACTCTGTTGCTTCTTTTACCGTGCCCCTTGGCGCAACCATCAACATGGATGGTACGGCGATTATGCAAGGCGTTGCGACTGTTTTTATTTCGCAAGTTTTTGCAGTAGATTTAACGATTTCTGATTATCTGATGGTTATTTTAACCGCAACCCTTGCTTCTGTAGGTACTGCTGGTGTTCCGGGTGTAGGCCTTATTATGTTAGCTATGGTATTAAATCAAGTTGGATTGCCTGTAGAAGGTATTGCTATCATCATTGGTGTCGACCGCTTACTTGATATGACGCGAACCGCTGTTAACGTGACCGGTGACTGCATGGTGACCTGTGTGGTTGCAAAATCTGAAGGTGAGTTTGATGAGGACGTATTTAACGACCCAAATGCCGCTAAAGATTTAGAAGATTACCATAAATCTATTAATTAATTTCACACTAATTAACTCATAAAAAAACCCGCTAAATAATAAGCGGGTTTTTTATACTACTTTCATGTTTTTAAATTTAAGGGTTTAAGCCTTTTAAACGAGACATTAAAGTCACTCCCGCTTTACTTACCCCTGAACTTAATCCGACGGCGAGCTTATCGCTTAAATTCTTCTTAACACGGTATTTTACTTTAAAGATTTGACGTTCTTTAGCTTGGCTCAATAAGATATCATCACTTGTATCAATCTTATCAACTAAACCTTTATCGAACGCTTGAGTAGCAAACCAATGTTCACCGGTTGCAACAGTATCAATATCTAGAGATGGACGCTGCTCACTCACAAAGGTTTTAAATAAACCGTGGGTTTGTTCAATTTCTTCTTTGAATTTTTCACGACCTTTATCGGTATTTTCACCAAAGATAGTTAGCGTACGCTTGTATTCACCTGCGGTGATTTGCTCAAAATCAACATCATTCTTTTTCAAGATTTTATTAAAGTTAGGAATTTGCGCAATAACACCTATCGAGCCAACAATGGCAAAAGGTGCTGCAACAATCTCATTGGCCACACAGGCCATCATATAGCCGCCACTTGCTGCTACTTTATCAATAGCTACCGTTAAATGAATGCCAGCATTACGTAAGCGTTGCAGTTGAGAGGCAGCAAGGCCATAGCCGTGCACCACACCACCACCACTTTCAAGGCGAACCAGTACGCGGTCTTTTTCTTTGTCAGCAATGGTTAAAATAGCGGTAATTTCTTCGCGAAGACTTTCGACTTCATGGGCATCAACACTGCCATTGAAATCAATAACATATAAACGCGATTTAGGCTCGTCGTTTTGCTGTTTTTTAGCCTCAGTTTTTTGCTGTTTTTGATGAGCCTTGAGCTCTTTTTTAGAAAGGGTATTTTCGATAAAGCTTTGTTTTAGATCATCAAGTTGCTCACTTAAATCATCAATTGTTATCTCCCCTTTCTTCGCTTTTGGTTTCACTGCTGCGCCCATGATAATGGCAACAATCACTGCAATTGCGATGACAAATGTCAGGGTCTTTGCAAAAAACAACCCGTATTCATATAAAAATTCCAATCAAACTCTCCATTTATTAATACTTCGGCACAATTTACCACGCTTTAAAGCAAAAAAAAGCCACATGATGTGGCTTTTTACTTAATTGGTTATTACGTAATTAATAGCATTTAATTATTCAGTAACAACTTCTGTGTTTGTAACTTGAAGATACTGCCCACGACTTGCTAAGAAAGTCGCGATTTGTAATTGCATTTCTGTTGTTGCTGCTGCACTTTCCTCAGCAGTAGCACCTGAATCTTCTGTCGCTGCAGGTGATAATACAGAGCTGTGATGGCCTTTCGTGAATTTAACCACATAGCTCATTGCATCAGCAGTCGGGCCTTGAGTTTCTGCAACAGTTGATAAGCCCATTAGGTTAGCAAGAGGTAAGCTACCAGCAATTGGGTTGCTCGCCACCATTGGTGGAATAACCATATCAGCATTGTTGTTAGCACCATCGCCAACCACTACACTCATGTACACTGGCGTGCCAAGCGCTGCAACAGAGACTGCATAATTTGACGGGTCGCCACTATCAAGTGCTGTTTGTGCAGCAAAAGCAAATTGAGTCACCACACTTTGAATGTTTGCTAGCTTTTCTGTTTCGCCTGCCACTGTTAGTGAACCAACGTACTCTTTATAAGCACATGTGACAAATTTAGTTTGGTCTGGTAATAGCACGCCACAATTTGATAACGCTTCATTTTGAGCATAAGCACCAAACTCAGCAGATTCAGCTGTACCGGCTGCAAGTAATACAGAGCCTTGAACAAATGGGCCAAATGTATTTGACTCAATTAAGAAGCTTGCGATACCACCGCCGCCACTGGCAAGTGCTACGCTTTTAACGTTGAACATTGGATCAACTTGGTCAGCTAGCGGTGCATTAGTAACAGCAACAAATGCTGGGGCAACTACCGAGCCTAATGAATGACCTAAGAATGATACATCTTGCGCATTTAAATCAGCAGCACCGGTAAAGTTAAGACCCAAACGTAAACCAAGTAAATCAGCAACTGATTGACGTAAGCTATCACGGGCTACTAATAATGACTGTAAGTTCATATAGCTTAATACAGAACCAGTAGAGGCATTAAAGTCGTCAGTACCGTCGCCATCTACATCTACACCACGCTCACCATGCATAGGATGATCGATTGCAGCTGTTGCAAAGCCTTGCAGTGTTAATTGTGCAGTAATGGCTAACATATCTTCTTTTTTAGAAGTAATGCCGTGCTGAAGGATAACAACAGGCCAGCCTGTCTCAGGCATGCTCAATGCGTCTAAGCCGAGCTGAGCTCGCACTGCATTAATTACAGGTAAAATTGGTTTAGTAATTTGTACTGGCACATTAGCAATACTTTGTGTTTTTGGAATTGTGTTGTACTTAGTTAAATGTTTAGTTTGGTCTAAACCTAAATCACGTAACTTGCCTTCACTTAACGCAATACACAGGCCATCAGTTTCGCTAATAGGGTCTGTTGGGAATGAATCACCTGCTGCGGCTGCATAACCTAGCACAGCAACCCCACTGTCGCACAAACCTTGCCAATAGGTTGCATCTAAGTCACCTACACTTGTACCCGTCGGCGTTGCTAGATACATAGGTAACATGACGCTACCTTTTTGATACTGCACACCACCAAACACAGGTGACACACCAGTAATACCTTGTGATGCAAATACTTGCTCAACGGTAATAACGGGTTGATCAGGAATTTGCACCATAGGCGTCGGTAGTGCATCTTGGGTTAAACTTGCAGCAAGAAGCTGCTTAACTGTTCCAAGCACTTGACCTGCTGATTGCATTGTCATCGCTGCTGAGTAAATGATTTCATCTTTTGTGATTGCACCACCTGATGTCACTGCGTTTTCATAGCTATTGATAACCGCTTGAAGTGACTTTTGTGAGTCGGTAATAAGTGTTGCTTCTTCGCTCACGAGTGCATAAGTTGAAGAAGGCTCAATTGAGCGCCCTTCTGAGTCCATTAATGACGTTGTCAAAACATTAATGTAAGTGCTGCCAGCTTTAAATGGCTTAAGTGGGATCACAGCAACCGCATCACCAGAACCTTGTGTGATAAAGTCAACACCGAAAGTAAGTTCAGACACTAATTTACAAGCGATACCAGCTGGTACTTGTGAACAGGTTTCGTCTGTTTGGCTTGCACCCATAACAACTTCAAAAATACGCACAGCGCCTGGTGAAGCAGCAGATGTCATATCAAGAGAGATACCCGAAGGAAAAGTTAAGTCAATTTTAAACGGAGTTTGCGTAGACCAACCATCAAGCGCACCAAGTGCAAGTTGTGGATCAGCATAGGCCGCACGGTCAACACTAACATTGTCGTCGTCTAATTCACCCGGCATATTTAAAGTACCATCAAGCGTACCACTCATAAGTAAATCATTCGGCACTGAGATAACACTATTTGCTGGGTCAAATTTTACTGTCGCGGTTGGGAGAACAGGAGGATTATCATTTTTTACATCTTCTAATGTTTCTCCTCCACCACAGCCAGTAATGGCTGACGCAATGGCTAGTGAGAGTAGCAGTTTTTTCATAATTTCGCTCCGCGCAAATCTTATTGTTATTGTGTGTTCAAAGTTAAAAGTAGTGGTTCTACTACCTTCATTCTAAGTTAATTTAATGTAATTAGGTTATTAATGAGACATTAGACCAGTTAAACTTAACGTAAAGTTTCAATTTTCGCCACCTTAATTTGCAATAAATTCGATAACTTGGCTTTTTGCTATGGTAAAATAGCAAAAAACTCAATCGATGGTACGTTTATGCATACTTATGAAGCCGCAGAGAATGCGCTAAAAGACAAAGTAATTTTAATAACAGGTGCTGGTGACGGCATTGGTCGTGTTGCCGCACTAACTTATGCTAAGCATGGTGCCACTGTTATTTTACTTGGAAAAACAACCAATAAGCTTGAATGTGTTTACGATGAAATTGTAAACGCTGGCTATCCACAACCGGCTATTGTGCCAATGGATTTAAAAGGTGCCACAAAGCAAAACTACCGTGACTTAGCTGCAACCATCGAAATGCAGTTCGGTAAGTTAGACGGCTTACTTAATAATGCAGGTATTTTAGGTTCATTAGGTCCACTTGAGCACTTCTGTGTATCAACATTTGAAAACATCATGAAAGTGAATGTAACTGCACAAGCTATGATCACTAAATTTATGTTCCCTCTGCTTCGAAAATCTGACAGTGCATCTGTTATTTTTACTTCATCTGGGGTGGGTCGCCAAGGCCGCGAACACTGGGGTGCGTATGCTATCTCAAAGTTTGCTGTAGAGGGCATGATGCAAACGTGGGCTTGTGAAGTGGGTAAAACCAATATTCGCGTAAACTGTATCAATCCTGGCGCTACCCGCACATCAATGCGTGCATCTGCATACCCTGGTGAAGATAGGGATAAGTTAGCAACACCCGAAGATTTAATGCCAACTTATTTATACTTGATGAGCGACGACTCTAAAGAAGTTAATGGTCAGTCTTTAGATGCTCAACAAAAATAAGCCAGAAACAAATATCTAGACACAAAAAAAGCAGCTTTCGCTGCTTTTTTAATTTTTCGATTAAATAAAGCGTTTGATAATAAAATCAACTTTTACACGTTTAGCCTGGCCCAATAGCTTTTTAACCGGCGCAGGATAGTCATTCATCGTTTCTAAGTCTTGTGGGCCTGTTAAACGTCGACAGTGCTTTAATATAGCTTGTTTTTCGTTTTCTATTTGTTCAAGGATATGCTGCTTAGGGTCGTCAATTAAAATACCATTTTCGATATCTAAGCCCCATGCGCGTGGATTTAAATTGTGCCCACTTAATAAGTGTAATCGCTTATCCGAACAAATCCCCTTCAAGTGGAACGAGTTACTCTCGTGCTTCCAAAGGTAAACATTCAAATTGCCATTACTGATGTGGCGTTTTTGTGACTTTAAAAATTTATACAAAATGGTTTCGTATAAATAAGGTAATGCACCAATCTTACTAAACGGCTCACTTGGCGGCAGATAAAAGTCATTGGCAGTTTTATCCCCTACCACAATAGTTACCTGCTTACCTTGCTTTAATAAACGGCGTAATGAACGCATTAATGGTGCAGGAAAGTTAAAGTAAGGGGTATAAAGAACGAGCTCTTGCTCAGTGGTATCGAATAACGATTTAATTAAACGGTTCAGCTTATTACTTCTTCGCCCTAAACCTAAAAATAAACGCACACCCAACTCACCGGCACTGGCTTCTGCAGCGCTTTCGTAACTTGCAGATTTAAGTTCACGCATCAATTGCTTTTGCGCGACTTTAATATCATTAAATTGTATCAGTGGGCGCATATCAATTCGCGGCACGGCAACTGAGCTTAACAGATGTGTTTCTATAAATTCGATGACCGAATTACATAATCCAGCTTGGTGAACTAAGAAGTAACGGTCTAAACGATAACGGTCATCTTGCTGAAGATATACATTATTTAAGCTTGCGCCGCTGTATAATAATGTATCGTCAATCACAAAACCTTTTAAATGCAGTACCCCGAAAAGCTCTTTGGCTTTTACCGGAACACCATGTACTTTCACATTTGATTGATACTGCTCTTGAAAATCACAATACATGCTGGCATTGCCATCAGACTTAGCCGCACCAATTAAACCACGTTGAGCTCGGTGAAAATCAACCAATACTTTTACTTCTAACTCAGGGTTAGCAAGTGATGCCTGATGTAACGCAGTCAATATTTCTCGTCCTGCTTCATCATCTTGCAAATACAAAGCAGTAATATAAATTCTTTTTTTCGCTGAACCAATTAAACGCAATAGTTCAGTGCGATACTCTTTTGCATTGGTTAAGACCTGTACGTCTTCTGTAGTCAGCCCAAAAGCGGGCTTTTCCTGCCAAAATACCATAATTGCCTGTTAGTTTAGTTAGCTCATACCATGAGCTAATATCAAAATTAGCTAAAACATACCAAAAAAAAATTGCTTGGTCATGAATTACCGTACTTTGATCACAGAACAATTTGTAATTAGCCTGTTTTATGAACAAAAAGAGGGGTTTAAATTGCATTAAGTAAGGATTATTTGACAGCTTCGCAATTTGACTAAAAAAATAATCGGGGCTTTTGTTTACTTCCGCCTTGTTTTTCTTAGAATCGGGCGCATAGACATCGTATTGAAACGTTTTTAGGAAAAACCATGAGTGACGCAAAACACTGTAAACTATTAATCTTAGGTTCTGGCCCTGCGGGCTACACGGCAGCGGTATACGCAGCCCGTGCTAACCTTAACCCTGTTCTTATCACTGGTATTCAGCAAGGTGGTCAATTAACGACAACTACTGAAGTTGAAAACTGGCCTGGCGATGCACACGGTTTAACAGGTCCAGCATTAATGGACCGTATGAAAGAGCATGCTGAACGTTTCGAAACTGAAATCGTTTTTGATCACATTAATAAAGTTGATGTTTCAAAGCGCCCTTTCACTTTAACTGGTGACTCTAGCACATATACATGTGATGCATTAATTATTGCAACTGGCGCGTCAGCTAAATACTTAGGTTTAGAGTCAGAAACTAACTTCCAAGGTCGTGGTGTTTCTGCTTGCGCAACCTGTGATGGTTTCTTCTACCGTGGTCAAAAAGTGGCGGTTGTAGGCGGTGGTAACACTGCTGTTGAAGAAGCACTTTACTTATCAAATATTGCTGATGAAGTTCACGTTATCCACCGTCGTGACAGCTTCCGCAGTGAGAAGATCTTAGCTGATCGTTTAAAAGAAAAAGCTGAAAACGGTAACGTTGTTTTACATTACAACCGCACATTAGATGAAGTGCTTGGTGATGAAATGGGCGTTACTGGCATCCGTATTAAAGCAACTGATTCTGAAGAAACAGAAAACTTAGATCTTGCCGGTGTATTCATTGCAATTGGCCACAAGCCAAACACTGACATGTTTGAAGGCCAGCTAGAAATGAAAGACGGCTATTTAGTTGTTCAATCTGGTTTAAACGGTAACGCAACACAAACAAGTGTACCAGGTGTATTTGCTGCAGGTGACGTGTCTGATCACATTTATCGCCAAGCAATCACATCAGCAGGTACTGGCTGTATGGCTGCACTGGATGCTGAACGCTTTTTAGATAACCTATAAATTAGTTGATCTAAAGCACTAAATACTGGGGGCTGTTGTAAAACAGCCCCTTTTTTATAGCTAAAATTTTGTTAAAATCAGAACAAAGAACAACGACAAGCTGATATGATCAAGCAACTGTACCAACTCTCGACCGAGACTGTTGATTTTCCAGACCCAGAACTCGCCCTTGATGAGCCCGATGGCCTGTTGGCAATTGGCGGTGATTTATCAGTTGAGCGCATTAAAAATGCCTACAACACCGGTATTTTTCCTTGGTTTAGTGACTATGAACCTATCATGTGGTGGTCACCGAGCATGCGTGGTGTTATTGAGCTAAATGAATTTCATATTAGTCGCAGCTTAAAAAAGCATTTAAAGCGTTTTCCTGTGCGTGTCACCATTAATCACGCATTTCCCCATGTTATCAATGCTTGCCGTGAGCAACGTATCGATGCAGAGGGTACCTGGATCACAGAGCAAATGATGCATGCCTATATTGAAGCGCACCATCAGGGGTTAGCACACAGTCTTGAGATTTGGCATGAAGATGAACTGGTAGCTGGCCTCTATGGCATTATGCAAAACGGTATTTTTTGTGGTGAATCAATGTTCCATCAAGTCAGTAATGGTTCGAAACTGGCGATGTGGGCATTAGTTAATTGGCTTAACAAACATCAAGCCCATTTTATTGATTGCCAACTAGAAAACCCTTATTTAATCACTTTAGGTGCAAAAGTTATCCCACGCGAGGAATTTTTAACTAGACTTAAATTAGCACACAGTTATGTGCCTAAAAAAGATATGTGGCAACCACAAGAGTTGATTAATATTTATGACTGAGCACTTACCCGCTAGGCTTGGTTTAAGCCAGCAATTTGATTGCAGTTATTTACCCGACCGTCAGGAACAACTACTTGTTATACTTGATCCGAGTTGTTATTGCCCTGATAAATTTGAACAATTATTAGCATTAGGCTTTAGACGCAGTGGCGACCAAATCTATCGTCCACATTGCCCTATTTGTAATGCCTGTAATTCAGTGCGCGTTTTAGCCCAACAATTTACTCCTTCAAAATCGCAAAAGCGCAAATTAAATAAAGCAAATAAGGTTTTCACGGTCAGTTATAGTGAGTACGAACGCGCAGAATACTACCCGTTATATTGCAAATACATCACGCAAAGACATCAAGATGGTTCAATGTTTCCGCCTGACCAAAGTCAGTACGAAAGCTTTTTGTTTTGCCAGTGGCTACCCGTCACATTTATAGAGTTAAGAGATGGCGATAAGTTAGTTGCCGTTGCGGTAACCGACTGTATGACCAATGCCCTATCAGCGATTTATACCTTTTTTGATCCCGACTATGAGCAATACAGTATCGGTAGCATCATGATCATGGAACAAATTAAATTTGCAAAACAACAAGCAAAACAATTTGTCTATTTAGGCTACCAAATCGACGAATGCACTAAAATGAAATATAAAACCCAATTTTTGCCTGCACAAAAGCACATTGGCGACGAGTGGTTGGCGATTTAATTTACAAAATTGAGCCCTGTAGCTTTACTTATTGCAGTATTTTCGGCAAAATCTGCAGCGTTTAACTATTAAAGAGGTGTTACGCTAAACATGGCGAAAGAAGACGTAATCGAAATGCAAGGTACGGTCCTTGATACTTTACCAAATACAATGTTCCGAGTTGAGCTAGAAAATGGTCACGTTGTTGTGGCTCATATCTCTGGTAAAATGCGCAAAAACTACATCCGCATCTTAACTGGTGACAAAGTAACCGTAGAAATGACTCCTTACGATTTATCGAAAGGTCGCATCGTATTCCGTGCTCGCTAAGTTAGTGCGTTAACGAGAGATTTAGCTTTTTGCTGCTTTGAATGAGCAGGTGTGTTTATTACAAAGAGCTAAAAGCGTTTGTTAAATGGTGTTCAAACTAACTTAGTTTTAATTCCATTTAATAAACAAAAAGCCCAGCAATTGCTGGGCTTTTTGTTTCAGCTTGATAAATTAAGCCGTTTCTAAGCTAGTCTCAAAGTCAAAGTGGATTTTCTTGTCCTTAACCGAAACCTTGACTGAACCACCATCGGCTAGCTCACCAAACAAGATTGCATTTGCCAGCGGCTTTTTAAGCTCATCTTGGATAACACGTGCCATCGGACGTGCCCCCATTGCTTTATCGTAGCCTTTATCTGCCAACCACTCTCTTGCTTTGGATGTAAGCTCAAGATTAACCGACTTCTTATCAAGTTGCGCTTGTAACTCAACAATGAACTTATCAACCACTTGCAAGATAATCTCTTTCTCAAGGTGATTAAACCAAATGATGTTATCTAAACGGTTTCTAAACTCAGGTGAAAACACTTTGTTGATTTCACTCATCGCATCATGAGAATGGTCTTGCTCAGTAAAGCCAATTGACTTACGTACAGTCTCTTGAACACCCGCATTCGTCGTCATCACCAATACTACATTTCTGAAATCGGCTTTACGACCGTTATTATCAGTAAGTGTACCGTGGTCCATTACTTGCAGTAGAATGTTGTAAATATCTGAATGTGCTTTTTCAATTTCGTCTAGTAGTACAACTGCATGCGGATTTTTAATTACCGCTTCAGTTAATAAACCACCTTGCTCAAAACCTACATAGCCAGGAGGTGCACCAATTAGACGACTGACCGCATGACGTTCAACATATTCAGACATATCAAAACGAATAAACTCAACACCCATACACTTAGCAAGCTGCTTAGTAACTTCTGTTTTACCAACTCCTGTTGGGCCTGCAAATAAGAACGAACCCACTGGTTTATCTTCGTTAGCAAGACCTGAGCGTGATAAGCGAATTGCTGAAGTCAACGCATCGATTGATTGGTCTTGACCAAACACTAGCATCTTCAGGTTACGATCAAGGTTTTTAAGTGTTTCTTTATCGCTTGACGAAACGCTTTGCTGAGGGATACGCGCCATCTTAGATACAATTAGCTCGATATCAGCCACGCCAATTGTTTTCTTACGTTTAGAAACTGGCTGTAAACGTTGATTAGCACCAGCCTCATCAATAACATCAATAGCCTTGTCTGGTAAGTGACGTTCATTTATGTATTTAGCACTAAGTTCTGCAGCTGCTTTCAATGCTTTTTGTGTGTAACGAATACCATGGTGCTCTTCGTAACGCTCTTTTAAGCCGTTAAGAATCTTCGTGGTATCAGCCACACTTGGTTCAAGCACATCAATTTTTTGGAAACGACGTACTAGCGCACGGTCTTTTTCAAAGATATTCTTGAACTCATTATAAGTAGTCGAGCCCATGCAGCGCAGTTTACCACTTGAAAGTAGCGGTTTGATTAGGTTCGATGCATCCATTACCCCGCCCGATGCTGCACCGGCGCCAATGATGGTATGAATTTCATCAATAAATAAAATTGAACCTGGTTTAGCCTGTAACTCTTTAAGTAGCGATTTGAAACGTTTTTCGAAGTCGCCACGGTATTTAGTACCCGCTAATAACGCGCCCATGTCGAGTGAGTAGACCACTGCATCGGCAATCACTTCAGGTACTTCTTTGTTTACAATACGATAAGCTAGGCCTTCAGCTATGGCTGTTTTACCCACCCCTGCTTCACCAACCAATAGCGGGTTATTTTTCTTACGACGACATAACACTTGTACTGTGCGTTCAACTTCGTTGTCGCGGCCCACTAATGGGTCAATATTGCCATCAATGGCCTGTTGATTCAGGTTGGTCGTGAAGTTTTCAAGCTTAGTTGGCTCTTCACCTTGCACTTCTTGCACTTCTTCATGAATGTCATCGTGATCTTCACCGCCAATGTCGTCATCTGTTTTAGAAATACCATGCGAAATAAAGTTAACAATATCCAAACGATTAACATCTGATTTTTTAAGTAAATAAACTGCTTGGCTCTCTTGTTCAGAAAAAATTGCCACTAGCACATTCACGCCAGTAACTTCGTTTTTGCCTGATGACTGCACGTGAAATACAGCGCGCTGTAATACACGCTGAAAACCTAACGTCGGTTGTGTTTCTCTGTCTTCCTCAAGATCAGGAATAACCGGTGTTGTTTCGTCAATAAAATCTGATAATTCGACTTTTAATGCGCCCATATCTACGCCGCAGGCGTTAAGCGCTTCCCCAGCAGAAGGGTTATCGAGCAGTGCAAGTAAAAGATGCTCGACGGTCATAAATTCATGACGACGTGTTCTCGCTTCGCGAAACGCCGCATTTAAGGTTAGTTCTAAGTCTTTGTTTAGCATTGGCAACCCCTTACTGAGATAATATTTATATACCGTTGTGACGGGCTAATTAGTTCACCCTACCTTGGTATTTATTCCTGCTCACAACTACATAGCAGTGGATGCTCGTTGTCTCGTGCGTAACGATTAACTTGTTCAGCTTTGGTATGAGCTACATCAGCGCTGTAAACACCGCATATCGCTTTACCATTATGATGAACTTGAAGCATCACATCTGTTGCTCTATCGCTATCCATATTAAAAAACGTCATTAGTACTTCTATCACAAAGTCCATAGGCGTGTAATCATCATTATTTAAAATGACCTTATATTTTCGCGGTGGTTGCAATTTTTGCTTTTCACTATCGCGAACCGTTTCAATAACACCAGAATCTTTCATGCCACTCATAATTAAATATAGTCTTGTCTTTAGAACTCAAGCAAACTTGAATAAAAAATAAATAAATTGTTAAAAAATAGTCTAAAACACTTGACTGACTGGCTAAATAAACTACAGTCAAATATAGATTGATTAATCATTAGTCAGTCTAGCAAATTACACGGTTTAGAATAACTAAATTAGTCAACTTATAGAAGGATGTAGAAGTATGGCTTGTGGAAAAGTCAAATGGTTCAACAATGCCAAAGGTTTTGGCTTCATCGTAGAAGACGGCAGCGAGACTGATATCTTCGCTCATTACTCAACGATTGTAATGGACGGTTATAAAACACTTAAAGCTGGTCAAGATGTAACATTCGAATTGCAACAAGGTCCAAAAGGGTTACACGCAACGAATATTGCGCCTAACGATGAAATCTCTTAGGTAAAACCTATTCGAGTATCAAGCGAGCGACCTTGTTAAGTTCCTCGCTTACTCTTCCACTAAAATTTATCCTTACACTTACCTTGAAATTCCATTTGTTTACCCCAATTGATTAATTGTTATTAGCCCTTTAGAGCCAAGCTTGTTACACTCTTGTTGCTTAAATTTAGCTTTTTCGTCATTTTGACGTAAGGCTTTTGGCTAATTTCATGATTTGCTTATTTGAGCTATAAGAATTTTACAGTCTGTCAGCTGTGGTTATTTTAATACTTTGTATTGAGTGGCAACAGCTAACAGACTGCTTGCTGTTGTTTTATCAAGGTACCTAAAGCTTGGTAATTCAAAGCTATCTTTTGCATTGTTGAATATGGCTAATTAAGGGTTACTGTTAGCAGTCATTACCAAACATTACGCCAACTATCTAGGAATGATGATGACATCAAAAATTATCTATACTAAAACAGATGAAGCGCCAGCTCTTGCGACGTATTCATTGTTACCAATCATCCAAGCGTATACAAACGCTGCTGGTGTTGAAGTTGAAACTCGCGATATTTCATTAGCGGGTCGTGTAATTGCAAACTTCCCTGAGTACTTAACTGAAGATCAACGTATTGATGATGCACTTGCAGAATTAGGTGAAATGGCTAAAACACCTGAAGCTAACATTATCAAACTACCTAATATCAGTGCTTCTATCCCTCAGCTACGTGCAGTAATCAAAGAGTTACAAGAAAAAGGTTACGCACTACCTGACTACCCTTCAGAGCCAAAAACTGATGAAGAAAAGAAAGTTAAAGCAACTTACGACAAAATCAAAGGTTCTGCTGTAAACCCTGTACTTCGTGAAGGTAACTCTGACCGTCGTGCTCCTGGTTCAGTAAAAGAATATGCGCGTAACAATCCACACTCAATGGGCGCATGGAGCAAAGATTCAAAGTCTTACGTTGCTAGCATGGAAGACGGTGACTTCTTCGGTTCAGAGCAATCAGTCACTGTTGCACAAGCAACTGACGTACGTATCGAGCATGTTGCTGAAAATGGTGATATCACAGTTCTTAAAGCAAGCACACCATTACTAGCAGGTGAAGTAATTGACGCTTCGCGAATGAGTGCTGCTAAGCTTCAAGCTTTCCTTGCAAAAGAAATTCAAGCAGCAAAAGACAAAGGCGTGTTGTTCTCATTACATATGAAAGCAACGATGATGAAAGTGTCTGACCCAATCATCTTCGGTCACGCTGTAAAAGTTTTCTTCAAAGACGTTTTCACAAAACACGCTGATCTTTTCAAAGAGCTAGATGTTGACGTAAACAACGGCTTTGGTGATGTATTCTCAAAAATTGAAAGCCTAGATGCAGCTAAAAAAGCTGAAATCGAAGCGGATATCCAAGCGGTATACGACAACAACCCTGCTATTGCAATGGTTGATTCTGACCGTGGTATCACGAACCTTCACGTACCAAGTGATGTGATCATCGATGCATCAATGCCTGCTGCAATCCGTTCTAGCGGCCAAATGTGGAATAGCGAAGGTAAATTACAAGACACGAGCTTTGTCATTCCAGATCGTTGTTACTCAGGTGTTTACCAAGCAACTATCGATTTCTGTAAAGAAAACGGTGCATTCGATCCAACTACTATGGGTAGCGTACCTAACGTTGGTCTTATGGCTCAAAAAGCTGAAGAGTACGGTTCACATGACAAAACGTTCGAAGTAGCAGCAGCTGGTACAATCCGTGTTGTAGACACAGCTGGTACAACTTTACTTGAGCATGCTGTTGAGCAAGGCGATATCTGGCGTATGTGTCAGGTTAAAGATGCACCAATTCAAGATTGGGTTAAACTTGCTGTTAACCGTGCTCGCGCAACGAGCACGCCAGCAGTTTTCTGGTTAGACGAAAACCGTGCTCACGATGCTGAGTTAATCAAAAAAGTAAACGCGTATCTGCCAAACCACGATACTGATGGTCTTGAAATCCACATTTTAGCACCTGTTGAAGCAACTAAATTTTCTTTAGAGCGCATCAAAGAAGGTAAAGACACTATTTCAGTAACTGGTAACGTACTACGTGACTACCTAACTGATTTATTCCCAATCCTTGAGCTTGGTACAAGTGCTAAAATGCTTTCAATCGTACCACTTATGAATGGTGGTGGTTTATTCGAAACAGGTGCCGGTGGTTCTGCGCCTAAGCACGTTCAACAATTCGAAAAAGAAAACCACTTACGTTGGGATTCATTAGGTGAATTCTTAGCACTAGCGGCTTCTTTAGAGCACTTAGCAGTTAATGCTGGTAATAAGAAAGCGCAAGTACTTGCTGATACGCTTGATAAAGCGACAGGTACTTTCCTAGCGGAAAACAAATCACCTTCACGTAAAGTGAAAGAGATTGATAACCGTGGTTCGCACTTCTTCCTTTCATTATTCTGGGCACAAGAACTTGCTGCACAAAATGATGACGCGGAATTAAAAGCACAGTTCACGCAAATTGCTGCTGATCTTGAGTCTCAAAAAGACCAAATCGTTGCTGAGTTAAACGATGCACAAGGTCCTGCTATGAGTGTTGGTGGTTACTTCCAACCAAATGATGAGTTAGCATTCAAAGCGATGCGCCCAAGCTCTACATTTAATGATATATTAGCAAAGTTAGTTTAATCTCAAACTAAGCTTACGAAAAAGGGTTATCAATTTGATAACCCTTTTTTATTGGACTCTGATCGAGAGCCATTTAGTGAGGTTAATTAGAAAAAACATTACATAAATAAGTGCTCTTTTGCTGAAATAATAGCTTGTTCTATGGCTGTATTTTTAACAGGTTTAGAAACAAACAAGTCCATACCAGCTCGCTTACATGCAGCCTTATCATCGGCTGAAGTATTAGCTGTCAAAGCAACTATGTAAGTTTTATGTACCGGGCAAATTAGCTCTTCTCTTAAAATACTAGTTGCTTCAATACCATCCATTTCAGGCATTACACAATCCATAAATATTAGATTGTAGTTATTTTGTTTGCACTTATTTATCGCATCAATACCATCGCATGCATAATCGGCAGTTAAACCTAACTTTTCTAAATGGGCTTTTAGAACAAAACGATTAATTTGATTATCATCAACAACAAGTATCGACAATGGCAAGGTTGAAAAGTCAATATTTGCGGCAGTAATAAGGTCAGACGTCTGAGCTACTCCCCTTTTTAAAGTTAATTGAATATCAAAACAACTTCCTTTGCCGTATTCGCTAGTAACTTTAATAGAGCCGCCCATGTAGTCAATAAGTTCCTTAACTATTGCAAGGCCAAGTCCTGTACCACCTTTTTTACGCTCTTTGTTTACTTCTTGTGTAAAGGGAGAGAATAGTGACTTCATAAAAGATTCTGACATGCCGACACCACTATCACTTACCCGCAGATTTAGAAGCACATCATCACCTTGTTGCTGTGCGACAGCGCGCAATTTAATATCACCTTGCTCAGTAAATTTTAATGCGTTGCTTAACAAGTTAGACACTATTTGGGTGATCCGCGTGTTATCACAGTAAGTCCAGCACTTATCACTGATATCAATATCAACTTCAAAATTTAAGTTCTTTTCTTGGTATAGCGGTAAATATAACGAAGCAAGGTCAACAAAAATTGTCTTTAACAAGAAATGACATGGCTCTAGTTTCAGCTCTCCATGGTTAATTTTCGAAAAATCGAGAACTTCATTAATAATATTAAGCAATATATCGGCGCTACGAAGCGCAACTTTCAACTTCTCTTCACGCTTTTGCTCAGATTTCTCATAAAGCAAAGTCGTCAACATGCCAGTTATACCATTCAACGGAGTACGTAATTCATGACTTATTTTTGCAAGTAAAATACTACGATCTTCTAAGGTGCGTTCTGCGTCTGCCTTTTGCTTTTTAAGTTCTTCTCGCAATAATACCGATTTAGTAATATCTTGAAATGTACCTATTAATCTTACGCACTTTCCGTTTTTGAATTCAGGTTCACCAAAAGTGGATACCCATATAGGTTTACCTTTCGCTGTGATCAATTCAATTTCGATATTCCACTGTTTTCCATCTTCAATAGCTTCTTTCACAGCAAGCTCAATGGCATCCCTACTTGGCCCTTTTTTGTAATATTCTATGGCATTATCAAGTAAGGGAGTAAAATCTTCTGGCACCTCATGGATCGCTTTTGTTTGTTTACTCCAATAAAGGCGATTTGATGCAAGATCTAACTCCCATGAACCAATCTTCGCAACTTTCTCAACTTGAGCAAGCATAGAGTTCTTTTTTATTAATTTTTTTGATGCTGAATTTCGTGCAAACTCATTTCCAAGCCATTGCGCAAAAAGCTCAACATAATCATGGGCATCATCATTAAAAGGCGGTGAAGCTTGCGGTGCAGAAAAGTTAAGAGTACCAAAGACTTTATTACCTACAAAAATAGGTGCGCCAATATAAGATTCAAGTTTGAAATTCAGATAACAAGGATGCTCTGCAATAGTACTTTTAGAGGCTTGATGAAAAGATATCGCTTTATTCGCTGTGAGCGTATGGGTGCAATACGTACCCGATAGTTCAAACTGAGTACCAACAGCAATTGCATCATCTGGAGCAATTACGTGTATGACCGTGTAAACATTATTTTCTACACGACTAATTATCGCAAAATCAAGATTAAATACATCTAGACCAAATTTTAGTAACTCTGTTATTTTCTCTGAGAAGTCAGTATTTTGATCAGATACGATGTTGTGAAATTGGCGCAGAAAGTTCAACCTAGCTCCCTAGTTACACGAATTTTATTTTGCTTTAATAAGCATACCAAGAATTTCAAATAACAACAGTAGTAATCATAATTTATGACTGTATTTAAATTATTTATAATGACTTGCTCCTATTAAAAAAGCCCCTTAAAAGGGGCTTTTTTCGCTATTTTAATCTCTGTATAGTCGCCTTCTATAAACAAAAGGTAACAAAGCAATGAGAAATACAAAAACGCCACCGCTACTAGATTCAGCTTTATCACTATTGCTAGTAGTAGGTACATTTTTAACAGTAACATCTATCGATTGTTCTGTAGTTCCTTCCCCATCCGAAACTGCTACTTTGAATTTGAGCAATGAATCCTCTGAAACAGCTGGAGATTTGAATTTTAACGTTGCCGAATTCGATTGAAGAATATCAGCTTGAAGACCTTGCGTTTGCGTCCAATTGTAAGTTAACGACTGTGATTCCTTATCTGTCGCAGAAACGGTAATTACACCGTCTGCATTCTCATTAACTGTATAACTACTAGCAAGTTCAAGAGTTGGCAATTGGTTTACATGCACGAATAGAACAGATTGTTCATGAACAAATTCCTCATAACCATCGTTAATGGTTAAAGAAATTGTCCCTTGCTTTGACTCTATTAGCTCTGACACTTTTAAGATTGCTATACTTTCATTTTGGTTTTCGATAGTAACTTCAGGTATTGAAATAGACCAGTGATACGTTAGCTCATCTGCGTCGCTATCTGACGTGCCTGACGCATCTAAAACGAAAGTATGCAGCTCTTCTATCGTTTCTGGAATAATAAGAGACAATGTCGGTGCGCTATTAAGACTTTCTTGGGCAAGTTTTGCGACAACTTCAACAAAACCATTTTTCTCGCCGTCTAAGTCAAATTCACTACCATCTTCAATACTAATGGCTGAACAATTGCTGCACTCAGCACTAAACTCACTGCTTGCAATTATCTCTACCGATTTCCAACCATTTAACGTTAGTACGCGTGCTTGTAGCTCATCGCTTAATAAAGCGTTTTCGAGCATTGGTAAAGCAAGGTCTACTGATTCTGTACGCTGTGCAAGCTCAACATTGATGTTTATCATGTCACTCTTCAATTGGAAATGAGGATCTTCAACCCTCATCTCGGTGAAGGCATCAAGCAGTTGGCCCTCAGAGACATTCATATTTTCTATGAAGTGCTCACTGTGAGTGCGAATAACGTCACCTGCTCTGATGATATGGAAAACATTGTTCGTATATACATAAGAGTCAGATGCGAGTACCCCTTTCGAGGTGTTTGCTGAATTATCTAAGAAATCAACAATCCCATCACCATCACTGTCGCCTATCCACTCTATGCTATCGGGGATATTATCACCATCGGTGTCCGCACTTTCATCATCAAAGATAACATTATTAATCAATGGCACAGTCTCAGTTTTAGTCATAACCGACTCTCCATTTTGTAAAATGTCATACTGTAAGGTAATGTCTCCTTGCCAAGCATCTTCAATACCAAAATAGCCACTCCAAATTGATGTGTCATACATATACACGTCAACTTCATTGATGACTTGTTCAGCAGATAATAATGTTACTTTTAGCTCTAAACTTTCATAATTTGAAAAGCCATATACTTGTATATAAAGTTCGGCGCTATTCCCTTTGACCAAACTTGCCATTTTCTTACCATTTTGTTTATAAGTGGCACTGATAGTACGTGGAGCATCTTCATCTAAATGAATTATTTCAGATTTACTAAACTCCCCTGTATAACCGCCGTCGTATACTTCAAGCTCAATTGAATCGATTGACGATTCCACGATACTTGGGAAGACTACATTCTTAATCCCTTCAATACTGTAGTCACCAACATAATGGCTATAATTGCCAGCACTTAAATTTAACCCCAAATAATCATATAGCGGTTTACCTCTTACATTAAGCGCAACGACGGGCAGAGCATTTCGATAAGCATAGGTATAAGGCTGAATATCAATACGAGGATTTATATGAAGGTTTATTGTGCCTGAGGCTGTATTACCTGCATTATCGCTTGCGATAATATCTACAGAGTAACGCCCTGACTCAAATTCTATATCTAACCCTGATTCGACAGTTATTTCTTTGATGCCTGATACCCTATCAAAGACAATAAATTGCTCTAGCAAGGTTTCAAACAATTGTTCTTCAGTAAATTCGCCGTTCATAGCGACGACATCATTTCGGATGGTTGGAGCCGTCGTATCAGTAACAAAGAATGTTTGCACAGCTCTTGCGCTATTCCCTGCAATATCTTCAGCGACCCAAGTTACTTGATTCTCGCCATATACTAGCGTTCTAGATAAAGGGTATACCTCAACTGCTGCTCTATTGTTATCAGTAACCTCAGGATAAAGACTTCTAGGAATAGATGTGTTTTCATAGACACCTTCAATTGTCACAGCTGTCAAATCAGAGAAAACAGGTGGTAAATTTTCTCCTAAATTTGGATCATCTGGATGACTATCCTCACTATCAACCACACCATCTGAATCAGTATCTTCAGCTGTTGGGTTTGACCCTATTTCAAATTCAGTTAAGTTAGTCAAACCATCTCTGTCTAAATCTTGACTTGCATCGTATGAGTCAAGAACATTTAAGCCAAATTGATACTCCCAAAAATCTGGAATGCCGTCATTGTCGGTATCTAAACGAGTATCAACCTCTGTAACCCACATAACTCTATCAATAAAGAATGGATCATAGCGGTAAAAATCAGCATCAACTAGATTAAGTTTTATGACGTTGAAGCCATCAGTGACAGGTATTAGTAAACGAGACTCATTATATTGAACCTGAATGTTTTCGTTGTTTAGATGAACATTAAAGCGGTCATATTTGTTAACTCTATAGTCAATTGTGATAAAACCCTGCTCAAACAAGCCAGCAATAGCAAAACCTGCATTTACTTCTGTATAATTTTCGCCATCAAACTTAGGATTGAAAGAAAGGCTATTCACTCCGTTAGAAGACCAAGTATCACTTGAAATCCAGTCAACATTATTTGCTGCTAACACCGTAAAGCGGTTAGGTAATCCTGCACTTTCAAAGCTTTCGAAAAGGTTATTAATTGCTGAAGGCGTTGAAGCGTATTCTGAAGGCGAGCTTTGTGCATAATACTCTTGTACGTCTGTATAACCATCTTCATCTAAATCAGCACCAGTAACATTTGCATTAATCGGTGAGGTCATAAGTACATTTACTTCGTAACCGTCAGGAAGTTCATCTCCATCACTATCCGAATGCCTAGGATCTGTTCCAATGCTATACTCTTGCAGCGCAGTTAGTTCGTCATTGTCGAAGTCAGAAGATGCATCATTAGCATCAGTTAAATTAAGCCCATTTTCAACTTCCCAAAAATCTGGCAACCCATCACTATCTGTATCAGCATCGCTCGTTTTAGCAATAAACTTAAAATTATCTAGCCAAACAGCATCCTCTCCAGTAGATATTGATCCATCTTTTGAATATGAAAACTCAATAACGTTAACACCTTCGGGGATTTTAACAATTACCGACCCTTCTTTAGTCCCAGCGATCCACTCAATATCACTGTTTGAACCATTTATTTTCATTATAAAAGAGTCGCAACATTCTTCAGACTCTATTTTATAGTCAAATACAAGGTATGCTTCAGCGAAGACGCCTGTAGCACTGAATGAGCTCATTTGACCATCTGAGATTTTACCGGAGCGAATGCTTTGCGAACCATCGGTAGCAAAACTATTATCAATGTACCAATCTGCATTGTTCTCTGATGAATGGTTAAACCATTGAGGTAGTCTAGAATCTTCAAATGAACTAGTTAGATTCAATTGCTCTGGAAATGACTCTGCATCCTGCGGATCAGTTTGTAACTGAAACTCGGTAAAGTTGCTAAATCCATCATTATCACTATCAAGCATGGCATCAGTAGAGTCTGTTAAATTTAGACCATGTTCATATTCCCAGCCGTCTGGAATTTGGTCTCCATCTGTATCAAGGTTATTGGGGTCTCCCTGATGTAAAAACTCATTTAGATTACTCAAACCGTCATTATCATTATCTAGTAATGCATCATCTGGATTTGAAGGATCTAAGCCGTGCACAACTTCCCAAGAGTCAGGTATTGAATCACCATCATTATCGGCAAACTCATTACTGATATAAATGTTATCAATGAAGACAGTATCTAAACCGGATGATACAGAACCATCTTTAATATATGCGAATTTAAGTGTATTTAAGCCTGCAGGAATGACCTGCTCGAAAGAGCGCCAATCGGTAATACCAGAATCAATAACAATTAATTGCTCGTTTAGATATACATACAAATGGTCAAAACCAGCTTCTGTAGAAAGTTTATAAATGAAACTTAAATACTTAGTCTGGTCTGTTACAAAGCTGTATTCAAAACTAGTCGCTTGACTATCGTCAATATCATTATTAGCCAAAGAGAAGCTATAGCTTTCATCTATTTGTGACGTTACCCATGACGTAGAAGGATCTGTAAAATTAAAACTTTCAGGAACAAGATTATCGTTAAAGTTAAAAGAGATTGTTGCAGGAATTGAAGGCGTAGAATCAGCATCCGTTGGGTCTGAACCTAATAAAAATTCAATTAGGTTAGTGAAGCTATCTTGATCTAAGTCACTTTGTGCATCTGCACTGTCTAGTGGATCTAACGAAAAATTGACTTCCCAACCATCTGTCATTTTGTCGTTATCAGAATCTGGATTAGTTAAGCTCGTTTGATATTCAAGATGTTCTTGATAGTCCGTTAGGCCATCGTCATCTGTATCAGAATTATTTGGCAACGAATTTAATCTGTATTCTTCTAGGTTGCTCAATCCATCTTCATCAAGGTCACCTGCTGCATCTGTAGGGTCTGATGGATCGAGTGAATATAACAACTCCCAATTGTCATCCATTTCATCGTTATCATTATCAATGAATTGAATATTATTACATACAACACCTACCGTATTGAATGCATCAACAACATCATTTGCCGCATAACCTAAATCAATGGCACTGTTTATTGCACCACATGCTCCATCGATAAAGTCAGTTGAATTAACCCAATAATTTTGGTTTGCGTAAAGCATAATTTGAAAAGCTTTTCGCGGATCCCACTCAGGCTTATTTGCAAGTAAATAAAATGCTCTGTTAAATACACCACTACTGTAATGGACATCAATGCCAGAATAAAACTCTGATGCATTGTCTATTGAAATACCATCATTTGACGGCGTTTCAAAATAACGCAATGCAGTTCTATTTTTTGTGATGTCGGCACCCGACAACCAATCTGTAGTGCCTCTGACAAAGTATTCAGCAGTTTCACCAGCCATGTCTGAAAAAGATTCATTTATCCCGCCTGATTGGTCAAAATAAAATAAATTAGAATTTTGTTCTGTTACACCATGACTTACCTCGTGAGATACAATATCCAAAGATACTAGTGGGTAAAAGCTATCAGCACCATCACCAAAACTCATCGCAGAGCCATTCCAGGTGGCGTTTTCCCATCCATCTCCTTGGTGAACACGCAGTAATAATTTAAAGGTCAGGGGCGCCGTGTTGTACCATTGCTCATACATATCAAACACTGAGGTACCAAATGCATGCGCATCGTTTAAAGGCGAATAGGCACCATTGACCTCTTTGTGAGTATTTCGATCACACGGGAATGAAAACGCAGATGATGGCTCACTGCCTGACTCCATCGAAACAGTTTTCACTTTATCATTCTCTAAAAAGCATGTTTCTCCTACTTGAGAAACTGCAAAGGCAGGATAATCTTCGCCATATTCATAACGGCCAACTTTCTCATTCCCCCCAGGACCCATCGCCTGTGTGTGCTTAATATTATTCCACGCTTTATACACTTCATAAGTATTTTCACTGATGATAGCTGAAGGCTTTGACTCATGTTCGGCATTTAAAATTTCAAGTTCAATTAAATATGCGTAATGAGCTTTATCATCCTTAACATAAATATAACGTTCTGATTTTATAAGCTTATATGGCAAGTCTAATGACAATTTAGCAGCTTCAAGTACTGCGTTAACTGCAGTATCTAAATCAAATTGATTGTTCGCTCTTAATTGTAATTGCGCATCATTGATGCCGGTCGCAAAAAAGCCACTCATGTGCTGTGACTTCTCTTGAACACGAATTTGCTGACCCCAAATAGGAATACCAGAGTAATACTGCTGCAGAATTTTATTTGATGAGCTTTTTCTTAACACACTATTAGAGTGTTGGTGAGTAGAAGTAATTTCTTCAAAATAAGAGCCTTTTATTTGGCTTTTTTGAAGAGTCTGATTCATTAACAACAGGTTTTGAAGTTGAGGCTTGTTAGATGGACTTACCCTTTCGACTGTTGCAGCTTGAAGAGAGTATGCACTGAACATACTAAAAACTGCAGCACCTGCAATTAATCCCTTATGCATAATAGTTCCTTAAATACATTTTTTACTTATTATCGGGACCAAAATACCAAAAATAAACACAATCTGCACCAATTTGTTAAGCTCACATTAATGAATTAGCTAAAATTTTGAATCCATATATCAAAACTCAAACTGGTAAAATACTCAATCTCAGTCAATACTTTATCATTAAAGGTTAGTAATTTTAGGCTGTCGCTATTTCAATGTCGCTGAGAATTAAATTCATCTTTTTGCTATCTACCATTTTTTTAGTGGTGGTAGCCAATACCTTCATTATCTATGTATTAGATAAACAAGGTCAGGCTAAGCTTGAGGCAGTGATCCATACTCATGATGTGCTCGATGAATCAGAAAAGCTCTACAATCAAATAACGAACGCAGAAACCGGGCAACGTGGTTATTTATTAACGCAGGATCTGAACTATTTAGAACCCTACTACGCGGCACTTGAACAAGTTAAACAACATTTTTTAGCCATCAATAGACTAACGCTAAGTAACCCCGAACAACAAAATACACTTGCAGTAATAGATGAGCTAGTCGACAAAAAGTTAGCGGAGTTAGCGTTAACTGTCACACTTGTAATGCAAAACACGCCATATGCAATCGAAGAAGCAAAAGCGATTGTTTTGACGAATGAGGGGAAACAGTATATGGACCAAATCCGCAAGCATATTTTACTGTTTCAAAATATTGAACGTGCCAAGCTAGAACAGCAAAATGCTGACTACCAAAGAAACAGACTATTCATAACTCGGTTTGTTACTTTGCAAATACCACTAATAGTGACCTTGTTAGTTTTTTGTGCTTTTTATATTAATTCAAGGCTTTTTAAACCTCTTAAGTTGTTAATTCAAAACACTGAACAACTAGAAAAAGGCGAAAGACCTAAAATGTTGACGATTAATTACAACGATGAAATTGGCTTTGTGTTAAAACGTTTTGCACGCATGAGTGACATTGTTTATAAACGAACGAGCAAGTTAAATTTTCAAGCTAGTCATGATCACCTTACAGGTGTTTTGAATAGAACAGAACTAAAGCCTGCATTAAAGCAAGCCATTTCTACTTGCTCTAAAGACAGTAAGCTGGCCGTTATATTTATAGATATCAATAAATTCAAAAAACTGAATGATGAGTATGGTCATTTAATTGGTGACCAAATTCTCATTGAAACCGCAAAACGAATTACGTCATCTGTTAGAGCTGATGATGATGTATATCGTTATGGAGGAGATGAATTTGTCATAATTACACATAATATTGCCAAATACAGATACGTTAATGCGATGATCACTCATTTATTAGCACGTTTTGACAATCCTTTTGTACTCGAACAGCTGACATTAAATATTTCATTAAGTATTGGAGTAGCCCTCGCTCCTGATCACAGCCTAAATCATCAACATCTACTTAAACTCGCTGACCAAGCAATGTATCACGCTAAGCATGAGTCAAAGAATAGTTATCACATACACAACAATCGCGGCTAGAAGACTAATCTAAATTACTGCTTTATAAGTATAAATTTGCAAAAAGCCCCATCACTATGTATAAAAAATATACACAGATTTTAATTAAGGTAGCACTATGCATATTTTATTAACAGGTGGAACAGGCCTCATTGGTAGACATTTGTGCCCTTTCTTACTTAATCACCACAAGGTTACTGTGCTAACACGCAATCCGATACAAGCTGCTGTGATACTAACTCATCAGGTACACACAGTTAAGTCGTTAGATGAAGTCAATTTTGAAGAGATTGATGCTGTCATTAATCTTGCAGGAGAGCCAATCGTCAATAAACGTTGGAGTGAATCGCAAAAGCGCACTTTACTTAATAGCCGGATTAATCTTACCCAACAAATCTCAAAAGCGATTAGCCGCTGTGAGTCCCCTCCTCACACATTCATTTCTGGCAGTGCGATTGGTTTTTATGGCCGTCAAGAAAACCAGCCAATCGATGAAAGCTTTAATGATATATACCCTGAATTTAGCCATGTCCTTTGTCGTGATTGGGAGCATGCCGCAACGAAAGCGCATGGTGATCAAACTCGCGTTTGCTTGCTGCGTACAGGCATCGTTTTAGCAAAACAAGGGGGAGCTTTAGGTAAAATGTTGCCAGCTTTCAAGTTTGGTTTTGGTGGCCCTTTAGGTCATGGTCGTCAAGGGATGTCGTGGATCCATATTGACGACATGATCCAACTCATTCTTTTTGTGCTTTCACATCAAGAGATTCACGGACCAATTAATGCCACCGCGCCAAACCCCGTTGATAATAATGAATTTAGTCAAACACTTGCGAATGTAATTTCGCGTCCTGCCATGTTGCGTATGCCTAGTTGGGTTCTCAAATTGATGATGGGAGAGATGTCAGATCTTCTACTTCATGGTCAATTTGTGCTTCCCAATAAATTACTTAATCACAATTTCCGCTTCCATTACCCAACATTGAAGCCCGCATTAGAAAGTCTGAAATTATAGTTACAATGTACTGGTTGATAAGATTCAACTAATACATAATAATTAACTTGATTTTAGTCGAGTGATTATCCAGGGAAAATCATGATGCATTTACCCACCATAATCAGCATTTCAATTTTATTGAATGTGATTATTGGGGCGTTTCTACTGTCTTTATATTTCTTGAGACAACAAGCAAGCTATTTATATTGGGGTAGTTCGTGTTTACTTTTCGTATTTGCGCAGATCACCGCATCTCTGCGTGTTTTTATCGACTTCCCCTTAATTACCCATTACTTGGCTGATTTACTCATTATTTCAGCGCCTTTAGCTGCAATTTTAGGGATCCATGCGTTCAGTCAGTCAGATAAAAAATATCATAAAGCCTGTGCATTTGTAGTGATTCTATCCATGCTGATATTGCTGCCAGTGCATGACTCCCCGTTAAACCAAATAATCACCACGGCCATTATCGCCATATGCTTTAGCTACGCTGCTTTTGCCCTCAGAAAACTACAGGTTGAGCGCATTATGCATCTTGCTTTACTAAAACTATGCTTTGTAATTCATGCTTTAATTATGCTTTTACAGTTTTCGCTTTTAGTTTCGGATTATCAAGACATTATTGATACTGATTTAACTCACATTCTCGCGGTCATTCTGATAAGCCATATTATAATTACCACTCTAACCGCCATGATCTGGCCATTAATGATGTTTTTAGAATCAGAGCAAGTACTAAACGATCTAGCAAATCGAGATCCACTCACTGGATTATTAAACCGTAGATCATTTATAACAATTAGTAACAGCTACTTAGAACAAGCTAATCATAACCTGACTGAACTCTGCGCTTTGATGATTGATATCGATTTCTTTAAAAAAGTAAATGACCAATATGGTCACGAAACAGGAGATGAAGCACTCAAATGGGTTGCAAAAAAGATTAAAAGCCAACTACGTGAACACGATTTGGTGGCCAGAATCGGTGGTGAAGAATTTGCAGTCATATTACCTAGCACCACTCAAACTCAAGGCGAAAGCCTATCTGAACGAATTCGTTTAGCGATACACAACGATCGTTTCTTATATCAAAACAAAGCTCTAAAGCTTACGATCAGTGTCGGTATTATTACACATAAATCGGGCACCAATAATGTCAATGAATTGCTCGCAGAAGCCGATAAAGGTTTGTACAAAGCCAAGTCAAATGGCCGAAATCAAGTTGTAACTATGGCATTTTAAATGCGGTAGTTAGAATCTTTAATTTAAGCTTTCATTGAGTAGGTTTAGCTCATTAGTGACCCACTGTTTATTTAAGCATTGTTCTAAATTCAATTGAGCAAATTTTAAAAAGCTACGCGCCGCATGAGATAAATGGCGATCGGTGCGTACCACAAAATACCAATGACTAGCTAAATTGACATCTTTTACATCTAACATACAAAAACTTGTATCATGGGGTGGCAATACATGGCGAGAAACAACGCCTAGCCCCATTCCTGAACCAACCGCAACCCGAATAGCTTCGTTACTTGCCATTTGTACTGTGTTGCTTAATACAAAGCCTCTGCTTTGCAGTTCACTTTCAAACAGCATTCGTGTGGCAGAGCCAGGTTCTCGAAGCAAAAAACGTTCAGATACTAAGTCTTGTAATGTGACCTGAGTCTGACTCGCGAGCGCATGGTTGGTTGGTGCAATAAACACTAATGGGTTTTGTAAAAACCGTCCTGCTTTTGCATGTTCTAATGAAGGTGGATGACTAAAGACATAAATATCGTCTTCTCCTCTTTCAAAACGGGCTAGCACTTCAGCCCGGTTACCTATTTCAAGGGGTAACTCAACATGAGGGTGTAAATTACTATACGGACCAAGTAACTTAGGCAAGATATATTGCGCGGTGTTAACCATGGCTATTTTACAGCGCCCTCTCTCACCACCTCTAAGCTCAGCAAGATAATCTTGATAGTCATCAAAGTGACCAAACACCTGCTGACAAGTTTGAAACAATGCAAAACCCGCTTCAGTAACATGAATTCGCTGCTGATTAACCATCACTAATGGCTCATTGACTGTTTCTTGTAAGCGTTTAATTTGCTGCGATACCGTTGGTTGCGTTAAATGTAATTGCCTTGCTGTTTCACTAATTGAGCGTGTTTTTACAACGCACATGAATACCTCGAGTAAACGAAAAGAAATATGCCTTAAATCCATAAAATCAAACCCATAGATAAAAACCTATAGGATATTATCATTTATTTTATTATTTACTATGTGATTTTTTATCTAGAATAGCGGCGCTTTTTAATCAAGAGGAGAACAAAGTGCCTGATATTGTTGTAATGTTTTTTGTTTTAGGACTCACTGCCGGATTACTTCGCTCTGACCTAAAAATTCCGCAAGCGACCTATGAAACTCTTAGCCTATTGTTAATGCTCACCATTGGCTTAAAAGGAGGTATGGTGCTGCATGGCAATTTGCATTGGCAACTTCTACCAGAAATGGGCGCTGTATTACTACTTGGTGGCTTAATACCATTGATGCTGTTTCCTATTTTAAACAAACTGCTAAACCTCTCTGTTGCTAATAGCGCAAGTATTGCTGCCCATTACGGCTCAGTAAGCGCAGGTACATTTGCAGTTGCTTTAGCCTATGCTGAATCGAATTCACTTAATGTAGGTGCTGAAGTCACACTTTATTTAGTAATGCTTGAGTTACCTGCGATTATTGTTGGATTGTTACTGTATCGCCGCCTTGGTAATGGTTCTGGACAAAACCTTTCTCTAAAAGCACTTTGGCATGAAACACTTACTAACAAAAGTGTCTTTCTGCTAGTTGGTGGTGTAATTATTGGCATGATGTACGGGACGCAACAAGGGAGCCAAGTAACGAGTCTCTTAACGAACAGCTTTAAAGTTGTGCTGGCACTATTCCTACTTGAAATGGGTTTAATGGCTGCACAAACTCTGCGCCCTATTCCATGGCACCAATGGCGATTAGCATTATTTGCTCTTATAACACCAAATTTATTAGGTGCAATCGGGGTCTGCGTTGGTACTGCATTACAACTAGAATTAGGCTCTGTGGTAATACTAGCAAGCCTAGTTGCAAGTGCCTCTTACATAGCAGCCCCTGCCGCGATTAAAGCAGCCATACCCGATGCAGACATTGGTTTAGCCATGTTATGTTCTTTGGGCATTACCTTTCCTTTCAATGTATTAGTAGGAATTGGCTTATACCATCAAATAGCATTATTTATGGGCTAAAAAACGGTCACACCTTAACTTTATTAATGAGATCTTCTGAAAAGTCGTTTAATATAAACAAAAAAGCAGCGCAAGGACATGCTATGTTTAATCAAACGCTCAGCACCGAGCAACAGCATGTGAGTGATATTTTTAAGCGCATATGTACGCTTTGTAAGGTGCAAAACTATGCTGAATTAGAAAGGCACTTATCGTTAACATCAGGTTTTTGCGAGCAAAGTATTGAAGTTGCTGCAGTGCCTTATGAACTAATTGATAACGTGGCTAAAGCTTCTGAAGTTAGCTTTGATTCACTACTTAATGGTAGCGAACAAACCACAGTGACACTTGATGGGGCGTTACTACAAGCAGTAAGTAACGGTATTATTAAGAGTATAAAAAAGCTTTCTATGGCGGGGCTAATTAAAGGTGATAACCACACTCATGAAGCCCTTAGTCAGCTTGCAGATATTCAGCTAAAACAAATAAAAAATGAGCTCAAAATACAAAGCCAGGTTAAATAACCTGGCTTTTTACTAATTCTTACCTTTGTACATTTTATCGTAGATATCGGATATATTATTTTGTTTATCGTAGTAGCGCTGCAGCTCCCCAAGCGATAACTCTTTTATTTCATTACTATCAAGCCCAACAGGCTCTGCTAACTTAAAGTCTGCAGCTTGCGGTGAATTACCCATTAAGGTGGCAATTTCACTCTTTAACTGTTCAGCTTTATTAAATAGTTTAATTGCTTTGCTGATATCTGTTTCATGCTCAGCTTGTAACGTGCACCAAACTACCTCAACTGATTTAGATCTGATTTGATCTTCAAAGATATTTTTACGCGCAATCAACCATGTACTTGCAACAAGCAAGATGGCTAAAACGACAATGGCTATGTAAATTAGTTCAAGCATTACGATCCCTCGGTAAACTAAATGTTACTATACACCCAAACTTGGTCCGCAATACATCAGGAAAAAGCATTATAAATGATAGTACAAGGCTGATATACAACACAATAAAGCTGTAAACGTAATGTATCTGTGCAAATTCTTGCTGCAAATCCAGAACAACAAATTTCACCCAAATTACAAAGTGGAATACACTCAAGATTATGAACAGCTTAACTACAGCGAAAAAAAGTTTGGAAAAAACAAAACTAAAAACTAGGTGGGCCTTGTACATAAAATAGAGAGTAGCGAGGTTTATTATAGTAACAACAAGATAAATATTTTGTGCACTTGCAGCCGAACTATGATTGCTGACGTATGCTAATACATATTCCATTAGTAAAGCAGTAATCAAATAATTTGCACAAACAAAAGCAATGGTTACGAAATTACTAAAAAGCTCTTTGTTAGCTAAGGCTTTTCTCAGTGAGTTTATCAGAGCGATAATAAAAGCTGTTGCAATTACAGCTTGAGAGGAAAAAGCTGTTGTGTATGGTTGAATTACCATCCACTTTTCATACAGGTTTTCAAAAAATTCCACTTGGTCTAACCGTTTTTTAGATTCTATGCTAAACCCAAAAAGGAAAAAAAACCAGCTTAAAGCTGGTTTCTTTAGATTAAATTAATTTTCTTTTTTCTTTGGATTCAAGATGATGATACCACCAGTATTATTTATAGTTTTCTTTTTTGGGTTTAGGATAATGATACCACCAGTATTTTTAAGCAGCTCAACTGAGTTAGTTGAAGCTGGTGCTGCGTCGAATGCTAAAGTAGATAGTAATAAAGCTGATAAAGTCATTTTTTTGTTCCTTCATTGTTAAAGATAGCTTTCGTTAGCAAATACCGAGCCACTACAATAAAAATTTAGGTAAAAACTAACGACTAGACCCTATATAAGCATAAAACCTAGCCGTTAGGCTATTTTTTATACCACGCAGGTATATAAAACGACCACTAAACAGCATCAGCACCTTTAACTCTATAAACTAACAAGCCTCTATGCCATAATTCTGTCAATTCAAAAATAAGTCAAAGCGGCCCAACGCTTAGCAAGGTTTAATGCATGGCATATCCAGAACAACAGCAACCAACAATTTATTGGCACGACTACGAAACATTTGGCGCAAGCCCGCAAAAGGACCGCCCAAGTCAATTTGCAGGTATTCGTACCGATCTCGATTTGAATATTATTGGTGAGCCGTTAATTGAATATTGCAAGCCTGCAGCCGATTACTTGCCGCACCCTGAGGCGTGTTTAATAACGGGTATTACCCCGCAAGTTGCAATGCAAAAAGGCTTAGTTGAAGCTGAGTTTATGGCGAAGATCCATGCTGAATTTAGCCAACCTAACACCTGTGTTGCGGGCTATAACAGTATCCGTTTTGATGATGAAGTCACACGTTACAGCTTATACCGTAATTTTTATGACCCTTACGAGCGTGAATATAAAAACAATAATAGCCGCTGGGATATTATTGATTTAGTGCGTGCCTGTTATGCACTGCGCCCAGAAGGTATTGAATGGCCGCTCAAAGAAGACGGTACACCGAGCTTTAAGCTCGAGCACTTAACCGTTGCCAATGGCATTGAGCATGCAGCCGCTCACGATGCATTAAGTGATGTAACGGCAACCATAGCGTTGGCAAAATTAATAAAAGAAAAACAACCTAAGTTGTATCAGTTTTTCTTTAGCTTACGTTCTAAAAAAGCACTGGCTGATTTAGTTGATGTATTTAATATGACACCACTTGTGCACACTTCGTCACGAATTCCAGCAAGCCAAGGCTGCACCAGCTGGATTGCACCAATGAGCTTTCACCCAGTCAATAAAAACGCCATTATTTGCTTTAATTTGACTGAAGATCCGCAAGTGCTATTAGATTTATCAGTTGAAGAGCTACGCACGCGTCTTTACACAAAACACAGCGACCTTGGCGAAGACGAAGCACCGGTAGGCTTAAAACTCGTGCATTTAAATAAGTGCCCTATTCTCGCACCAGCAAAAACCTTGTTACCAGAGAACGCAGCCCGATTAGGTATTGACCGCGAAAAATGCCTACAAAATCTCGCTATTTTAAAAGCCAACACTGAGCTTCGCGACAAAGTAACCGAAGTGTTTAACGAACAACGTGATTACGGCGAAACCACTAACCCTGACTATCAACTTTATGATGGTTTTACCAGCCATGCTGATAAAGCAAAATTTGCTATGATACGTGATGCAAGCCCTGAGCAATTAGCCTCAATGCAGCTTGATTTTGATGATAAAAAGTTTGCTACCTTGTTATTCAGATACCGCGCTCGAAACTGGCCACATACACTTAGCCAAGATGAATTGGCAAAATGGCGCCAGTATTGCCAAAACAAGCTAATGCACGGTGAAGATAGCCCGTCGATCAGTGGCCAAGATTTCATGATCACTCTTGAGAATCTGGCTCATGAAAATGATGATAACGAGAAAAATCTGCATATATTAAAAGCGTTGTACAATTACGCACAAAGCATGTAATAAAAAACGCGACAATCATTGTCGCGTTTTTTATGGATATTACTTTTTATGTAACGCTTCGATACGCGCTAATAAACTGGATGTGTCATAGCGGCCGCCGCCTAACGCTTGTACATCGGCGTAATATTGATCAACTGTTGCCGTCATCGGCAAAGTTGCGCCGTTGGCCTTTGCCTCATCCAAAGCGATGCCTAAATCTTTACGCATCCAATCAACAGCAAAACCAAATTCGTATTCGCCAGCCCACATTGTTTTGTAGCGGTTTTCCATCTGCCATGAGCCTGCAGCGCCTTTAGAGATGGTTTCAATTACTTTTTCACCATCAAGGCCAGCTTGTTTTGCAAAGTGTAAGCCCTCAGCCAAGCCTTGTACCACACCCGCAATACAAATTTGATTTACCATTTTACACAGTTGACCAGAGCCTACTTCACCTAATAATTGGCTAAAACGGCTAAAAGCAGCCATAACAGGTTGAACAACATTAAAATCAGCTTCGTCGCCACCAACCATCACGGTTAATACACCATTTTCTGCCCCAGCTTGACCGCCAGAAACCGGCGCATCTAAAAATGCGATGCCTTGTAGTTTCGCTTGAGCAGCCACTTCACGTGCCACTTCAGCTGACGTTGTAGTGTGGTCAACTAAATAGCTGCCCTCATGCATGCTTGCCAGCACACCCTGTTCGCCATAAACAACTGAACGTAAATCATCATCATTACCTACGCACATGAAAACGATATCAGCCCCTTTTGCTGCTTTACTTGGTGTTTCAGCGTATTCACCTTGATACTCAGAAACCCACTTTTGCGCTTTAACCGTTGTGCGGTTGTAAACTGTCACGTTGTGACCTGCGTTGGCAAGATGACCCGCCATTGGGTAACCCATTACACCTAATCCGATGAAGGCGACTTTCATTGACATAAAACTGACCTATTTGAGTGATAAATTAGTAACAATTTCATTATCTCAACCGAATAACTAAAAAGCGAATGAAAAAAAGTTCATTTAAACCGTTAAAAAACACACAGGTAAAACATGGATAGTATATATCGTTTCAATGCCCAGCTTGCATCTGGTGAAAACTTTAGCCTTGAATCGTTACAAGGTAAAACAGCGCTTATCGTCAATATTGCCAGCAAATGTAATTTTTCAGTGCAAATGGCAAGCCTTGAAAAACTCTATCAAGAATATAAACAGCAAGGATTTACCGTACTCGGTTTTGCCTGTAATCAATTTGGCCACAATGAACCTCTAGATGGCAATGAGCTTAAAGCCTTTTATCAGCAACACTTTGATGTCAGCTTTCCTATTTTTAACAAGGTGTTAGTCAACGGCCCAGACGCCCACCCGTTATTTAATTATTTAAAGTGTCATACCCGTGGAATTGCACAAAACCGTGCAATTAAATGGAATTTCACCAAATTTCTTATAAACTCAGAGGGTCAACTCGTTGCGCGATATGCCCCGCGCACCAAGCCCGAAACCCTCAAAATGGTGATAGAGAGTAATTTAAATGATGAAACTGGCCTTATTCAGTGCGCAAAAGTATGAGCAACCGTTTTTTGAAAGGAATCTAACTGAATACGCTGAGTCTGTTTCGCTCAGTTATTTTGAGCAATCCTTAAACAGCAATACCACGCCCCTCTGCCAAGGTTTCGATGCAGTGTGCGTGTTTGTAAACGATACGGTCGACAAACACGTCATTGCAGATATGGCGGCTGTTGGCATTAAAGCAATCTTATTGCGTTGTGCGGGCTTCAATAATGTAGACCTTGATGCTGCCAAAGAGCATAACATCAAGGTTTGCCGCGTCCCTGCATATAGCCCAGAAGCAGTAGCAGAGCATTGTATTGCACTCATGCTAACGCTCAACCGAAAAACCCATAAAGCCTTTAACCGAGTACGTGAAGGCAACTTTGATTTAAACGGTTTACTTGGTTTTAATCTGTTTAAAAAAACTATTGGGATTATAGGCTGCGGCAAAATCGGTTTAGCGCTGGTAAATATATTAAATGGCTTTGGAGCTAAGGTACTCGTGTGCGATCCTATGGCTGGTGAAGGCCCTTATACCCTGTGCGATTTAGACACATTGCTTACCCAAAGTGATGTCATCTCATTGCACTGCCCGCTCAACGAGCATACTCATCATTTAATTGATGCTAGCGCATTTGAGAAAATGAAAGACGGTGTCATGCTGATTAACACCTCTCGTGGTGCACTTCTTGATAGCCAAGCATGTATTCAAGCGCTTAAGTCTAAAAAGCTTGGACACCTAGGCCTAGATGTGTATGAGCAAGAGTCAGAGTTATTCTTTAAAGATCACCGTGAAGAAATCATGCAAGACGATATTTTTTCACGCCTTATTAGTTTTCCGAATGTGTTAGTGACAGGCCACCAAGGCTTCTTCACCCAAGAAGCACTGAGCGAAATAGCCTGTACCACATTACAAAGTGCCAATGAAATAAGCCAAGGCTTACCATTAACTAACGAAGTTATATAAGGCAAATGCACCTTAAATTAAAAAAGGCGTGAGTTTAAACCCACGCCTTTTACTTTTATCTAGTAACTAGAAACTCGCAACTGGACTTTCTACTTCAACAACGCCACGTTCACGAATACCGCCGTCATTAATAACGGGCAGATAAAGCGAATGTACTGGGCAAACCAATAATGAGGGCCGCTCGATACTTGATGCAATTTATTACCACGCTGCCATAACCAACCAACAGTAATGAAATAGAACAGCCCCATTAAAGGTAATTGGTACTGTGTAAGTACCATAATGACTAAACCAAATAACCAGTCAAAGTTTAAGATAATCAGTGATGAGGCAATAAACACGATTAGCGTTACAAATAAGGTTGCTTTTTTGCGCTCTACACTGTGATTCTCAACTAAAAATGCCACTGGAATTTCGGTCGATGAGATGGTTGATGTCACTGAGGCAATCGACATTAAAACAAAGAATAATAAGCCAACGAGTAAACCCACTTGGCCCATTGTGCTAAACAGTTCAGGTAAAATCGCAAAAATTAACTGCCCTTCACCAACCAATTTACCGCCGCTAAATACCTCTACACCGTTATGTTGGGCAACAAAAATAGCCGGAATAATCAATAAACCCGCTAAGAAGGCCACACCGGTATCAAGCAGTGCCACAGTGCCGGTTAGTTTAGGCAGGTTGGCATCTGGCTTTAAATAAGAGCCGTAAACCATCATACAGCCAACACCTAACGACAGCGAAAAGAACGCTTGCCCCATTGCCGCAATAATTAAGTTTGCATCAAGAATTTGACTAAAATCTGGCACTAAATAGGCTGCAAAACCATCCAGCGCACCATCTAGGGTCGCGATATAAGCAATTAACGCAACTAATAACACTAGCAATAATGGCATTAAGCGACGTGACCAAGTTTCGATACCTGATTTAACGCCTTTTAAAATAATACTCGCAGTAAGAATAAGCATCAGTGGCGTAAACACAAAATTGCGCGCCATGGAGTCACTGTGTAAAAAGTTACTTAGCTCAGTAAAACCAAAGAAGCTTGCGACTGGCTCCAGCGCATAAGCGAGCATCCACCCTGCAACTATCGAATAAAAGCTCAGCATCACAATCGCACCAAAGAGGCCAATATAGCCAGCTGCGGCCCCCACTTTTGGCGCTGTGTCTTGCCATGCACTAGATAATGCTTTTACCGGATTAGCTTGCGCTTGGTGGCCTAAGTACAGCTCTGTATAAAGAGCTGGAAGCGCTAATAAGAAAATAACAATGAAGTAAACGAGTAAAAATGCACCGCCGCCATGGTTTGCCGCTTGTGTTGGAAAGCCCCAAATATTACCTAAACCTACCGCCGCGCCAGAAGCTGCTAAAACGAAACCTAATCGACTTTGAAAGCCGTCACGAACTTGTGCCATACATCTACAAATCTGTTATTATTTTTCCTCATTAAACCATAATTACAGTCAACTGCGTAAACTATTTGCGTTTGTTCATGCCTATAAAAGTGCATTTGCTGTAAAAATAAACAAAACTAAATTCAAGCCCCGTGTAAGCGTTAAACCATGAGCAGTCACTACTTTTCGAACACTCTTATCATCGAGCAACAACGCCAAACAACGGCCAAAAAAATCATGCTTATGGATGCAACATGTATTGATGTTGCAAGTTTACCCCTTGATAAATTACTCAGTGAGTTTGAATTAAGCGTACTTGAAAAACGCAAAGTGCCAAGTGCCAAGCAAGAGTACTTAGCAACTCGCCTAACGTTAAAGTATTTGTATCAACATGCTTACCCTCATGACGATTTAGCGCTCAGTGAAATATCAAGCCAGTTTGATGACAAAGACAGCAAGCTCAAATTACATACAAAACGAAGAGAACCTGTGTGGGCTTGTTTATCACATTCAAATGGTTTAATTGGCGCTGCTCTTAACCCAAAACAGCAGCTATTTGGTTTTGATATTGAACAAAGCAGTAAACCTCGCCCTTTTATCAAACTCGCAAAGCATTTTTATCATCAAGATGAAGTTGACTTAATTAGCCGTTTTGACGCTCCCGATGAACAGGCACAGTGCTTTTTTAGAATTTGGACATTAAAAGAAGCGCTTGCCAAAGCAAGTGCTCAGCCGATTGCGAAACTACTTGCTCCTAATGTATTTGAAGAATTGAGCAAACATGATTTCAGCGCGAGTAGTAACTCTATTGAAGGTTTTGATATAAGTGTTGTGGCACAAAAAAGCACTGACTGGCAGTGCTCTTTTATTAACTTTAATGACTTACGCCGCGACTTGGTTTTCTAATAGTCGGCTGTGAATAGCCTGCACGACTTCATCTGACTCACTTTGCTCAACTAAGAAACACAGGTTATGTTTACTTGCACCGTGGCAAATTAAACGAATATTAAAATCGCTTAATACCTGCATTAAGTTCATTTCTTGCTGACGTAATTGAATTTCAGAACCAATTAAAGCCACCAGCGTTAAGTTATTCTCAACCGACACATGACAAAACTCAGAAAGCTTATCTAAACAAGCTTGATCAAGCTCAGGGCGTGATGCATTTGGTGCGTTATCTAAAGTGATTGCAACACTGATCTCGGAGGTAGTAACCAAATCAACCGAAATATTAAACTCACTTAAAATGGTGAAAACACGGGCTAAGAAACCACTCGCTAGGAGCATTTCTGGGCTTTTAACCGTTAACAGAATTTGGTTTTTACGCTGTGTTACGGCACGAATACCTGGTTGCTGAGACTTTTCTTTTTCAATCCATGTACCACCTAATTGCGGCTCACGGCTTGAACCAACAAACACACTAATATGGCTTCGGCTTGCAGGTAAAATGGTTGCAGGGTGCAGTACTTTTGCACCAAACGTTGCCATTTCGGCCGCTTCATCAAAGCTTAAGCGTGCAATTGGGCTTGCTTTAGCGCATAAACGCGGATCAGTACTGAAAATACCCACAACATCGGTCCAAATATGCACGCTTTTTGCGTTAATTGCTTCAGCGAGTAATGCAGCACTGTAATCTGAACCACCACGGCCTAAAGTGGTCGTTTGATTATGTTCATTGCTACCAATAAAACCTTGGGTTACCACAACATGGTCATCAAGTAGCGGCACTAAATGCTCTTTAGCAGCCGCAGCGGTTGCTGCAACATTTGGGGTAGCTTTAGCAAATTGGCTATCTGTTTTTAGCACTTTACGTACATCAAAACGCACCGCATCAAGACCTTGACCGCGTAATACTTGAGTAAATAAATACGATGACAAACGCTCGCCAAAGCTCAATAGTTCATCTTGATCTGCTACTGACTTAGCCCCGTCTGATGCTAGCTTTTGAAAAGCCTTAAGCGTTTCATTAAAGCCATGTGCTAAATCAGCGTCCAGTGACAGCTCTGCCAAGATTGCTTCTTGAATTGCGACAACGCCAGTAATGTGCTCATCACGTTCAGCCGCACTCAAATCAGCTTTACACAATGCAACTAAATGGTTTGTCACGCCCGCACTGGCACTCACAGCAACTATACGTACTTGATTATCAGCACAAATGATTTCAGCGCAGCGGCTCATAGCATCAAAGTTAGCTACACTGGTGCCACCAAATTTTGCAACAACGTAATCTGATTTTCTGTTGGCGGCTAATTGGGTATTCATGTCGTCTCCTTTTGTGGAAAACTATCCACAGTAATTCAAGAAGAACTCGGCAAGGGGGTGCTTTGAAAATAAAGAGTAGTCCATGCCAGAAGCTCTCCACCTAGTTTGGTGACAGTTTTGAGGATTCAGCCCCATAAACCGAAAAATAACCGTGACGTCCGGTTAATTTTCTCGGCGAGTACTTCCCTCATTAATGGTCATCGGCGTTCGTCACCTCACATTAATTACCTAAGTATCGCACCTCTTCTGAATGTTAAGTTAACACCTGGTTAAAATAACAAAGCCTGCTGTTAAAAGCAGGCTTTGAAAGTTAACGTTTAGACGTCTAGCTGTCAAGTCGTTTTATGAAATTAAACTGCCCGCTAAGTGCGAACCGTAATAACCAACGGTATAAGCAATTAATAAATAAACCGACATTTTAAGATAGCTCATAAAGGTTAGTGCTTTTACCTTACTCATGGCAATAATACCTGCCGCAGAGCCGATTATAAGCATTGAGCCACCGACCCCAGTTGCGTAAGTAAACGACAGCCATTGCTGAGGGCTCATCACAATATCAGCTTTTAAAAGTGCTGCAGTTAGAGGTACGTTATCTACCGCCGCTGATAATAGCCCCATCAGGTAGTTGGCATATTCCGGTGCCATCAACTCATATAAGTGAGTAAATTTAGCAAGCATACCGACTTCTTTTAATGCACCAACCAGCAATAATACCCCGACGAAGAACAATAAGGTGTCGTATTCAATTTCACGAATATAATCGATGATTTTTTTGTTTACGTCTTTTTTGCGCATTAAAAATTGCGCAACCAAAAACATAAGTGATAAACCAAATAAAAAGGTTAACAGCGGCGGCACACTATAAAGCACACTCAAAGTTAACGTGGCAATAATCGTCGAGAAGAAGATAACCGCAATGGTAATATCTGTTTTTTCGATGCGACGGGCAGCTTGTTTTTCAAACACAACATTACCCGACATACCCACCGACAACATTGCCGCCAGCAGTGCAACACTTGTCAGTGCAGGGGCAATTAATAATAGTAGATTAGCAATGGTGACTTTTTCGTCTAAGAAAATCATCAGGGTTGTAACATCACCGGTGATCAACGACACCCCACCCGAGTTAACACTAAATACAATTAAGGTCGCATACTTTATTAATTTTTTAGGATCTAACTTAAGTGACATCACCACCGCAAGCGAGATTAAAGTTGCCGTTATGTTGTCTGAAATAGATGAAAATAGAAATGCAAAACCACCAATCAGAAACATCAGCTTTCGTTCACTGATTTGATTTGGCATAATTTTATGAACAATATTCTGGATAAAGCCTTTAGAGTTTAAATACGCTACAAAGGTCATCGCAGCCATTAAGAATAGCCACAAAGTCGCGATTTCTAATATGTTGTGATCCAGTTGATGTTGTATGGTTTCTGGGCTTTGCCCATGAATTGGAGAGATAAATAAGATAATCCAGCATAAAGTGCCAAAAAAAAGCGTCGTTTTGGCCTTGTTTACATGGATAATATCCTCTATAACGATAAGCAAAAATGCCACCGCTATCAGGGTTAGGATAAGTGGGGTTACCATGGTGTTTGAACAACCTTTATAATAATGTAAAAATTGTAAGTCGAGTGTTTCGGCGCGGATTCTAGCAGCATAGAAAGCATAAAACTATTCTCAATTACATAATTTACTACTAATCGCCAACACCAAAGTCTGAATTTACTGGAGCCTTATGATCCCAGCTAAAAAGTTATTAAATACCCTTACTGAACATTGGGGGGTGTTAGAACTGCTATTTAAACGTTTTAAGATGGCTGATTTCAGCTTGAAAGACGTACAAAATGCGATAAAACAAAAGCAGCCTTCATGGTCAAACGAACGCATTTATAAAGAAACAAATCGTTTATTGAATCAAGATATTATCATTCCACTGGCAAAATCATCACAGTTAGAAATAAACCGCGCGATCGCCGATTTTGCGACCTTCTTGCTACAAGAAGAGCACTTAGGTCTTGCTCAAGAGATTAGCGTGCTCGTTGATGACTTAGCTCGCCTTGGCAATCGCCTTGCTAAAGCCGGTGAAATTGAAGATTACGACGAGCTTCGCCGCTTTAGCCGCATTATGGATGATCGGGTACGCAAAATAATGAAATTGTTTGCCCACAATGAAAACGCAATTTTAAATATTGTTGAGCAAGCAAAAGCAGACAACGCGGTGCAATCACTGCAAAAACGCTATCAGGCTGTAATTGAAGCGTTCGATGAATACATCGAGCCTATGCTGGAAATGGTGGATATTCGAGGTGACTTCCACGCTTGCTTTAATACCATCGAAGCGCAAATTAGCGCGCAAATACAGCAAATTGACCGCCTTGGTAAGTCATACCAAGACAAACGCATGCTTGAACAATTACGTACCCGTATTTTAGAAATGCATTTAGTTGGCCGTGAAAGCTTACGTAAAAGCGCCGATATGCTGATGCCGCTACGGGAAGAGTTACGCCGTAACAACCTAATTACTCGCCAAGCAGCTAAAGTGCTTGGTTTAGTGCGTAAAAATGGCGTCGATAACATGTTAAGTGCAGTACACCCTAACTTTGTTTCAGACGCGCAACGTTTTTCACTTGGTCAGCAACGTCATATCGTGGCCTATATGGCAGGCTTAGTTGACTTTGAGCACGATGAATATCAGCTTCCTGAACATGATGATGTGCCCGCCTATCAAAGCCCGCATATTCCTGATTACAACGATGTTAAAACACAATTTAGAAAACGCTTTAAAAAAGCCAACCAAAAAGCTCAGCCGCTTCTTAGTTTCTTAGATGAAAGCTACCCAGATCTAGAGGCTGACGAAATGCTGTTCTTGTATCAAAAATTGATTAGCGATGGCGACCTTGAAATTAGCCAAAGCCAAGAGAAAGTAAAAATAAAAATTGCCCAGCAACACTTCTCTCTTTACCCATTTAACTCATCGATTGCTGACGATAAAAAAGCAACAGAGCAATAACCATGACAGATATTAATTTAGATGATTTAACGCATCTGCAAGCTATTAATAAAAAGCTCACATCAGGCTACCACATTAGCGAACAAGACACGCTGATGTGGCAAGAGCTTGATCAACACATTGATGCTTATCGCGCGTTATTTAACGCCCTAGGCCATGACCTACAACATGATAGCCGTGGCTTTTACTATTTTGGCAGCGACGAAAGCACCCCAAATATGGGTAAAATTTCGCGTGCCATCGCACTGACTATCTACATCTTGATTGAGCACTATGCCAATACTGGTAAAGATCCAATGCGTGCCTTGTTTGACGAAGTAAACGACCTTGAACTAATGCAAACCTTAGTGCAAATCAACAAGCACCTGTTTGATCAATTAGAAATATTCTCTGGCTCAGATTTACGCAAAGACGTTTACCTACGTATGGTACGTTTAGGTCTGGCTCGCGAAGTAGAAAATGGCTTTATGCTGCAAGCACCTATTTATCGTTATATCGATGCATTGATGGAAGTAAACGAAGAAACCTACCTAGGAGATGACGAATAATGCAAAGCCAAGGCCTATACGGACTCAGCAAACTTGCGCTTTTAAATACTGCTGGCTATGCAAAATGCGTGATCCCGCTGGATAAAAGTAGCTCTATTTGTGCACCTAATAATACCGGTAAAAGCTCGGTGATTAATGCCCTGCAATTTCCACTGATTAATGATTTACGTTTAACAGAATGGGATGGCCACGATTTAGACGAAACCCGAAAATTCTACTTTTCGTCAGATCAATCCTATATTTTACTCGAAGCTGACCTACCTAATGGCCCTGTGGTGATTGGTGTTGCTGGCCTTGGTAAAATTGCTGGTTACGCGCATCAGTTTTTTTGCTACCCAGGTAAGTTGAACCTTGAACACTACACGCAAGGCAAAACCATTGTAAAATTCACCAGGCTTTTTAATCACTTAAAAGAGCAAGGTTTTAATCCAATTGAATTAAAAGCGCAAGAGCTAAACGCCCTACTCACTGGCGGTGCAACCCCATTTGATGGCGATATCAACTTAAAGATGATCCCCCTCAATAACGTGCAAGACTCAGCGATTTACAAAGAAATTTTCCGCCGTATCCTTAACTTGCATAAGTTAGGTGCCAGCGATGTTAAACGCTTTATGTTACGCGTATTTGAGCGCCATATGTCAAACTCACGAGTTGATTTTTATGAGGTATGGCGACGTTCATTTGATAAAGTGAATCGCGCTAAACGTGAATTAAAAGCCCTTGAGTCAATGCAAGAGCCAATCGCAGCTCTTGAATCTATGCTTGAAAACCAAACGGTTTTAAAAGGTAAGCTTGCTGCCTATGCGCCAAAAATTGACCAAGCACTGATTGACTTTGAAACCTATCAACAAGAGCAACTCTCTGAGCTAAATATTGCCCTTGAGGATATCGAGCACGAAAAGCACGAGTTCGAACAAAAGCAGCAGCTGTATATTCAGCAATCCCGTGATATTGAACGTAAACAAACTCAAATTGAACAATGGTTTTTAGACTATCGAGCGCTTAAATCTGAGTTTGAATTGGTTAATAAAGCCACTTTAAAAGTCAGCCTTACGCAGCTTAAACAAGATTATGAATCGCTATCGCATTCATTAAGCAGTGCCCAAGGTCAAAGCTTACACACGCTTGATTACCGTATTAGCGAAACACAAAAGCAAATTAAGAGCTTAAAATTACAGCTGAAGAACCTTGAGTTCAATTTATTCACCCGTATGCGTGAAGATTTGTCTTTAAAAGAAGTTGAAGAGATTTCGCGTATTCTAAACCCAGATATCTTATCGTTTGCCACCACCAGCAATGGTGATGTTGATATCACAGACGAAGATGCTTTTGGTGAGTTTTTAGAGCAATTATCGGCAAATGTGAAAGGCGGTGTACTGACACTCCCTGGTGCAAGCATCAAACTCAAAAAGCTAAGCCCAGTGCAAATGCAAACGGGCGAAAATAAAGAGCAATTAACCGCGCAACTTGCTGCCCTTGAAAACTCACTGAAAGAGTTTAAACAGCAGCGCGAGGTCGCCGCAAATGTCGCCGAAAAGCAAAAAGAAAAAGATGCCTTGTATGATGAGCTAATGGCCTCAGAAGAAGCATTAAAACGCTTTGAACAATTTGAAGTTATGCAGCAATCTGTCGATGCACAAACTCTGCTAAAAGAGCAGTTAAATGCAGAACGCGAACAAGTTGACGACTACCTGCAAGACATTCAAAAAAATAGTGGCTCAATCAGCGATCGTCGCTCAATTATCAAGTCGAAAAAAGATTTGCTCGCGCGCCAAGCTGACCGTTTACGCCAAGTTAAATCTGAACGTATCGATCACACCCTTGATGTTTACTCAGGAAAAGTCACTCCGTACATGATTGAAATCAGTATTGATTTTGATAACTTAAGTGACCTCATTCACCACTTCAATAAAGACTGCCAAGAGTTACGTAACTTTGATATCAACGTACGTAACACCTACCTGCATATTTACAATGCAGGTATTACTAAATTTGATAACGAAAACGATGAGTTTACTAAATACGAAAAGCTTATTAGCGCGTTTCATAACATTGATAACGAGCGCGATGCGGTTGAGCGTCAAGGCCGAGTTGCTTTAACTGAAGTAGCCGCCACCATAAAAGGCTTGCGTGAAGACTTAGATCGCTTACGCCGCGAAATGAACAGCTTTAATAAAGGCATTAGTCAGCACCGTATCTCTAACCTTCAAGCATTTAAAATTAATGTTATTCCTCGCAAGATGTTGGTTGATAGCATTGATACCATTATTAGTACCTCAAATCAGTTTGAGCAAGGCGATACCCTAGACCTATTAAGCCAAGAGCCTTATAGCGAATCTGCAGTAAACGAAGCGAAAGATCATTTGATTAAGCTTGCCTCTGAAAAAGCTGGTTTAACACTGACCGACTTATTCGATATTCGTTTTGAAGTCGTAAACCGTGCTGGTGAAACTGAGCACTTCGAAAAAATCGATTCAGCCGGTTCTAACGGTACGCGTATTACCATTAAGTTACTTTGCGGTATGCTGTTTATTCGTTACTTATTAAGTGATCAAGAACAAAACTTGTATCGTATTCCGATTTATATCGATGAAGCAGCCGATATCGACCCACAAAACCAAAAAGCAATTATCGAAACCGCGCTTAGCTTTGGCTTTGTGCCGATTTTTGCCTCAGTTAAACCACAAGTTAGCTGTGATTACATCGTCCCTATTCGCACTGTTAAAGATGGCGCACAAAACTGGGTCGATGAAAAAGACTGGATAGAAGTGGAACACAGTGCTTAATTACAAACTATTACAGTACTTTTTTGTAAATGTGCCATAGTTTTTAAATAATCATTCAGTTGAGTATTTTTTGTGTTATGTTATCAATCAAGTAGTGGAAATTTTGCCAAGGAGCAAACAATATGAAGAACTTATTAATCGCGACGGCTGTACTATTTTTAGCAGCCTGTGCTAAAACGCCTGATTGGGATTACGACAAATCAGCCGATTTTAGTAATTATAAAACCTTCTCTTGGGTACCGAATGCCAGCTTGACTAAAAATGTATCGAACTACCAAATTAGTCCTTTAATGGAAAAACGGGTTCGTGAAGCCGTTAATGCTGAACTTGAAAAAAGCGGTATGAAGCTAGTTGATTTAGCACAAGCAGATGTGCTGATTAACTATCATGCCTCTGTTGATACTAAAATTGATGTAGATACCTTCAACGTAGGTTACGGTGCACGCTGGAATTACTGGGGTATGGGTTATAACACGCAAACAACTGCTCGCGAATACGAAGTGGGTACGTTAATTTTAGACGTGGTAGACCGTGCTTCTAACCAATTAGTTTGGCGTGGTGCGAAAGAAGGTCGTTTGCAAAAGAACCAATCACCTGAAAAGCGCACTGAAGTTATCAAAGAGACTGTTGCTAACATTCTAAGTAACTTCCCACCAAAACCTCAGCAATAAGCCTTTTACATAATTTTGAAAAGCTCACAAATTGTGAGCTTTTTTGTTTGTGAAGATCAAAGTTTGCTATGATGCTTTAACTTAAATAACTCTAAATGGAATTAGGGGTCTTAGAGAAAAGATCCAAAAAGGAATAAAATGAAATTAACTTGCCCAAACTGTAAAACCATAATTGCGACTAAAGATATAAAAAAGGTTAATACAAACAGCCTCTTCATTGAAAATCAATGCCCCTCTTGTCAAGCATGGTTTTGCTTAAATAAAACACAGACGATTTTAAAAATTTCCGGTATTTTTCTATTGTTAATAACTAGCTTGCTTAATATTTTTAATATTAAAGCTGAATATAGCCTAGCTTTTTCGGTCATTGGATTTATAGGTATTTTTGTTGCTCTCATCATTACTTTCTTTGGTAAATATGATGCAGTTAAAAATAAAAAATCAAACTGAAACACACATCTTTTTTAAATAATAAATAGACACAGCTCTTATTGCACAACCGCGCCTTAGCGCGGTTTTTTGTTACCTGCTGAAATCTGGTTGGAGTGGTATAACTCAGTGATTCAGATACAATACCTGCAATTTCCAGTGCGCTCTTAACGGCCACTGCAACGAGTTAATCAAAATAATAGAGAGTTTTAGATGGTACGCGCAGTACAGCTTACACTTCCCGCATTATTCGTCACTTGCTCAGTGCTAGCAGAAGACACCAACAATATTGAACAAATCACCGTTGAAGTTTCAGCAACCGCAAATAAAGAGCCTGTTGGTACCTTTGATGCGCCGGTATCAAACTTAGAATATGACCCACGTGTCGATTTACAATCACGTAACATGGCTGAAGCACAAGCTGATGTCACCATTCGTGGTGGTATCTTTGAAAATACTGGCTTTCGTGTTGGTAGCAGTACATTATTCGACCCGCAATCTGGTCACTACTTTGCTGAAATTCCAATTGCGCCACAAATGCTAACAGGCCCTTCAGTGCTTACAGGGGCTGATAATGCCCTTTATGGTATGAATAGTTCGGTTGGCACAGTTTCATTTGGCTGGCGCCCTATCACAAACACTGGCAGCGTTTCACTTGGCACAGGTACGAATGGCTTTAATTTACAAAGCATTCATGCTGCCCATAGCCAAAAGCTGGATAGTAAACCTGATTGGCGATTAGGTTTTGAGGGTGAATACTCGCACTCAAAAAGTGATGGCTCAATTGATAATGGCGACCACGACTTTGAACGTGCTTCAGCGCGTATTCAACTTGCAAGCTCTACCTCACAAACTGATTTAATATTCGGACGCCAAGAGAAGTTTTTTGGTTGGCCAAACCTTTACACGCCATTTAATTTTAACGAAACCGAAGATCTTGAAACCAAGCTTTTCATGCTTAACCACAAGCAAGTGTATGGTGAGAGCAATACCTTTGAAGTGACTGGCTATTATCGTAAACATAACGACCATTACGTTTTGTCTCGTGAAAACCCAGCTATTTTTGAAGCGTTTCACGAAACCACGGTTAAGTCATTGGGACTCTCTGGACGCCACCGTTTAAATAACCAGTATGCAATTAATTATGCTGGGCAATTTATTGCTGATGAAATTGAATCAACGTCTCTTGAAAACAACTTTACGTCACGCAATTACACTAAGCTAAGTATCTTACCTGAGTACAAATCAGCCCTTACAGCGAACAAAGAGCTTACTGTACGTGTTGGTGCTGCATTTGATGATACTAACCGTGATAGCTCAGATACCTCTTTTATTGCCGATGCCAGCCTTAAAGTAGCTAATCATAATGGCGGTGAACATACTTGGTATGCATCATACGCAGAAGCAACACAAGTTCCCGGTTATACCGCCATCGGCGGCAGCGAAACGGGCGGATTATTCAGAAGTAACTACAGCCTTGAGCGCGAAACAACCGATAACCTTGAGCTAGGTTTACTGATTGAACAGTCTTCGTGGCGTTTAGATTCAGCTATTTTCTACCGTAAAGATAAAAACCTGACAGATTGGACATATCGCTTTGATGCAACCTCAGCTCGTTTTGCAAACCCGGTTGATATAGACACCTTAGGCGTTGAGTTTTTAGCGAATAAATCGTTTGAAAGCACTGAGTTGATTGCCAGCTACACCTACTTAGAAAAGTCAGAAGACTATGGCGCGGCAGATATTGATGCGAGCTTTTATGCGCTTAACTACCCTGATCACCGTGTAACACTGGGTGCAGTATGGCAACCAATGGATGTGCTTGAGCTACGTATCGATAACGAATGGCGTAAGCAACATAGTAACCGCTTACGTAACTCTGATGATGAAGCCTTCTTCACGCAGTTAACGCTAAAATTCACCCCAGCTCAGCTTGATAATGTGTTTGTTACCTTTGCAGCTGACAACATTTGGGATGAATCTTTCGAAGAAGTCCCGGGTACCCCTGGTCGCGGCGAGCAATATACTCTCAGCGCTACTTATACGTGGTAAACAAAAACAACAATGCCAGTCAATTGACTGGCATTCCTCTATCGCGCTACCGCCTAGACATCTCACGAACCATAACCAAAATTATATTAAATGCTGTGAATAAAAATTTGGTTATAAAAAACACAACTGATCCCAGTAACCGTTAAAAAGTGTTAAAGGTTTAATCTTTTTTAAGTCATCTGCTCAAGCTCGGTAATTAAATACAACGCTTGCTCATTTGTCGTGCCGCACACATCAATAGTGGCAGAAAAGTCACTACACACCTTAGGCCTTGATTCATCACCAAATAATTTACATAGGTTATTATCATCAAGCTGAATACAGCGCTCTCCCGCTGCTTTCCCATTGGGCATTCCTGGGATCGGTGAGCTAATACTGGGTGCAATACAACAGGCGCCACAGCCTAATCTGCATGCCATTTGATCTGTCATTGAGTACCTCTTATAGAACCTTTGTAGCGCCTTTGAAATATGTGTAATGGTTTGTTACATCTTCAAACGCCTTGTAAACACTTTATTGCGTATGCTTAGCCTATCAAATTTATTTTTAATTACCGTCAACCGTGAGGGACTATCCCGTGGCTAGTAAAAAACAAATCATTCTCCCTATCGCCGTATTAGTCGGCGGACTTGGAATGGCATTCGCATTTGCCTCAATGAAGCAACCGCCAGTAGAAAAACCAGAACAAGATCTGCGCCCGCTTGTATCAATCAAACCGTTAAGCTTTGACGCCATTACCCTTGATGTAAAATCATACGGTATCGTTAAACCTAAAAACCAAACTGAGCTTGTTGCGCAAGTAAGTGGTCAGGTTGTGTCGTTATCAGATCAATTTGTACAAGGTGGATTTGTTAAGCAAGGCGACATTCTAGCACGTATTGACCCAAATGATTACGAAGCAGCACTCATTGAAGCAGAAGCAGGACTAGCCCAAGCAAGCTCTGCACTTGAGATAGAACGTGCACAGGTGTCAGTTGCGCAAGCTGAGTGGGACCGCATCAAAGGTGACTCAAACCAAGTTATCCCTTCTGAGCTTTATTTACGTAAACCACAACTTGCTGAAAAACTTGCAAGTTATCGTGCTGCGCAAGCGAGTGTAAAACGCGCTAAACGTAATCTTGAGCGCACATATATTAAAGCGCCTTACAATGCGATTATCGACGAACGCCTGATTAGTCTAGGTAGTGTGGTAAACCCAGGTAACAGCTTTGGTAGCCTGAGCTCAACGTCACTGGCTGAAATTCGTTTACCTGTTGCTGATAAAGATCTGCAATACCTAAATAACCAAGGAATTGGTGCAAGCGTATCAATTAATGCTGAATTTGCAGGTAAACAAACAACGTGGCAAGCAACTATTGTTCGTAGCGAAGGAGTTGTTGACCAACGTAGCCGCATGAATTACTTAGTAGCACAAGTAGCAACGCCTTATGAGCAAAAGCAGCCATTACGTTTTGGCTCATACATTAACGCCACTATCGAGGGCCGAGCGTTAGACAACGCGATTGTTGTTCCGCACCATTTAGTTAAAGATAAAAAAGTCGCTGTTTTACAAAATGGCGAAACGCTTACCTTTAAAACACTTAACATCGTTCGCGAGCAAAATGGCATGGTGATCGCCGATAATGGCCTTGCTAATGGTGAGCAACTGATTACCTCGGCACTCGAATACCCAACTGAAGGCATGGCGGTCAAGTTAGATGACGCAACACTGAGTGTGCCAACAACGCAGTTAGCGTTAAAAGAGGAATAAGCCATGACCACGCACAGAGAAAAAGGGCTTATTGCTTGGTTTGCTCGCAACCCAGTTGCTGCAAACTTACTTATGATTTTCATTTTAGTGGGTGGCTTATTGACGGCAATGTCGGTGCGTAAGCAAATGTTCCCACAATTTGAGAGTAACTGGATCAGTATTCAAGCTGTCTACCCAGGGGCTGCGCCGCAAGAGGTAGAAGAAGGCATCACCATTAAGGTCGAAGAGTCTTTAGAGGGCCTCGAAGGCATTAAACGTTTAATTACCTATTCGAACCGTGGTTTTTCACAAGCTTGGATCGAAATCGAAGAAAAGTACGACCCGCAAGAAGTACTCGATGAAATTAAGATGCAGGTTGATTCAATCAATACCTTCCCTGCAGAGATGGAACGCCCAATTGTTCGCCGCGAAAAGTTTGAGCAAGAAGTGATGATACTCGCGCTGTATGGCGATATGAGTAACTACCAGCTCAAAGAACTTGGTAATGATATTAAAGATGAGCTACAAGCTTTACCACAAATTAACTTGGTCAACTTTTACAGTGGCTTAAACTACGAAATTGGCATCGAAATTAGCCCAGATAAACTACGTGAGTATGGTTTAACTTTCCGTGATATTGCCACAGCCGTTCGCAGTTTCTCTGCCAATATGTCAGCAGGTCAAATTCGCTCTGAAAATGGCTATATTTCGATGCGTGTTGAAAATCAAGCGTATCGTGGTAAAGAGTTCGAAAATCTGCCTTTATTACACTTACCAGATGGTGCACAAATTTTCTTAGGTGATGTAGCAACAATTAACGACGGCTTTGAAGAAGGCTTACAATACTCTAAGTACAACGGTAAAAACTCACTGACTTTTGAAGTAAATGCGTCGAAAGATCAAGACATCACTAAAGTTGCTGCGGTATTAAAAAAATACCTAGCAGATAAAGCACCACAGTTACCAGCAGGTGTAAAACTATCACCGATTGTTGATTTAACTTACTACCTTGAAGGTCGTCTAAACATGATGATCGACAACATGATTTGGGGTGGTATTTTAGTGATGGTGGTACTGGCGCTATTTTTACCACTACGCTTAGCGTTTTGGGTAATGATGGGCTTACCTGTGTCATTCCTAGGTGCATTTTTAATGATGCCACTTGGCTTTATTGATATCACTGTTAACTTAGCTTCTTTATTCGCATTTATACTGGTGCTCGGGATAGTCGTTGATGATGCTATTGTCGTCGGTGAGTCAGCCAGTGCTGAAATTGAAAAGCACGGTCACAGCCTAGATAACGTAGTACGCGGCGTAAAACGCGTTGCTATTCCTGCAACCTTTGGGGTGTTAACTACAATTGCCGCATTTTTACCACAAACACTGGCATCAGGCCCTGGCTCTGCGTTTTCTAAAGCCATTGGTGGTGTAATAATCCTATGTTTAATTTTCTCACTAATTGAGTCAAAACTAATTTTACCGGCTCACTTAGCAGCCATGAAAAATAAACCTGCGAACCCTAAAAATCCATTACACCGCTTACGTTTAGGTATGGATAAAGGCCTCAAGAACTTTGTTGATAATTACTACACACCATTTATTGGTCGCTGTATTCATTACCGTTACACCGTGATTGTTGGCTTTATCTGTGTACTTATTGTTAGTGGCGGTATGTTCGCTGGTGGCTTAGTGAAATTTGTTGCGAACCCTAAAATTCCACATGATTTCCCACGTATCTCAGTTGAAATGAACTTATCTTCGTCTGAGCAAGCAACCCTTGAGACAGCGCAAACAATTGAAAAGCTGATTTTAGATGTCGATAAACAACTTGAAGAGCAATATGGTCAAGCAATGATCCGCGATTTATCGGTTAGTTTACGCGGTCGAACAAGTGCACGCATTATGGCGATTTTGGTTGAACCAGACTTACGCCCTATTGATACCTTCCAATTAAGTGCAATGTGGCGCGAACAAATGCCACCACTGCCAGGTGTGAAAACGCTGAATATTGAAGACAGTATCATGAACGGTGGTCGTGATGACGGTGATGTGAGCTTTCGCTTAGAAGGCAAAGATATCAATAAGCTCAAAGAAGTGGCTGCTAAGTTAAAAGAAAAGCTAAATAGCATGCAAGGCGTAGGCGATGTAAATGACTCACTACAATCTGCAACTGACGAGGTTCAACTTGAACTTAAACCACTCGCTTACAGCCTAGGCCTAACTCTATCAGATGTAGCATCACAAGTTAGCTTTAGCTACTACGGTTTAGAAGCGCAACGTATTTTACGTGACGGTGAAGAGATCAAAGTAATGATCCGCTACCCTCGTGAATCGCGTAACGCAGTAAGTGACATCACAGATGCGCGTATCATCACGCCAACGGGTGTTGAAGTACCGCTTGCTGAAGTTGCTAAAGTTAACATTGTAGATGGTGTAAACCGTATTCGCCGTGAGAACGCTAAACGTACTGTAAACGTTTGGGCTGCGGTTAATACTGACCAAGCTGAACCATTTGCCATTGCAAAAGAAATTCGTGACGAATACTTACCTAGCCTACTGAAAAGCTACCCAGGTGTAGAAAGTAATGTAGCCGGTCGTATTCAAGAAGAAATGGACAGTGTTGCAGAACAAGTACGTGACTTTGCTTTATCAATGATGATTATCTTTGCGTTACTTGCTATTCCACTACGCTCGTACTCACAGCCATTTATCATCATGTCGGTTATTCCATTCGGTGTCATTGGTGCAATGTTTGGCCACATGATCTTAGGTATGACAATGAGTAGCCTATCAGTATTCGGTATCATCGCTGTTGCAGGTGTTGTCGTAAACGACTCGCTAGTGATGGTCGACTTTGTCAATAAAGCCCGCGCCGAAGGTGTTGCAATCAAAGAAGCTGTAATGCAAGCCGGTGCGCGTCGTTTTAGAGCAATATTACTGACCTCGATTACAACCTTTATTGGTGTATTACCAATCATTATGGAAACAAGCTTACAAGCAAAAATCGTTATCCCAATGGCTGTATCTCTAGCATTCGGGGTGTTATTTGCAACGGTCATTACGCTTATTTTAATCCCTTGTCAGTACGTCGCGTTAGAAGACTTCAAACGCTTAATTGGCAAGCTAAGAGGTAAAAAAGCAGAGCCAGAAGCAAAATTACAAACAACCAGTCATTAATCCCCTCTCAAAACCCCAACCGAGCGCTTGGCAAGCTTATTTGCCAAGCGTTTTTTATTTAAAAATATGTTCCTATAAATCCTGTTGTTTTGCTAAGCTTAAATGAGCAAAAAAGAAACAATTCAAAAAATAACTAAATACGTTATAAGGACATAGCTATGAAAATTCTGCGCTACACAGCTTTGCTCAGTTGTTTATCAATTTGTATGCCAGTGCTTGCTGAGAACCAATACTTGCAACAACAGCTTGAACCTATTCTGATTGGTGAATCTCACAGTATAGAAGGACAGCATATCCATTCCCCTGAAATGACTGTTGCCACCTATAAAGCAAATAGTTTTGAACGAGTATGGGATGACAACAAATATGCCAAACAAGCGCTCAATTTAATTGCGCAAGCAGAACTTGAAGGGCTATCTCCTAACGACTATCACTTTGATACATTAATGGCGCTGGCCAACGAAATAGAGAAACGCGGAGCAGATGCCGTCGAAGCACAGTTTGATGTTCTAATGACAGATGCCGTCATGACCTATGCAAAACATTTAATTCGCGGAAAAGTAAATCCAAAACAATTGGCAGCCACATGGAACTATGAACAGTTTGATGTCAGCCCAGATGCTGCAGCGGCCTCATTACTTAAACATGTAAAATCCAAAAGCCTTGATAAAGGGCTTGAAAACCTAAAACCTGTTTTGCCTCATTATAAGCGCTTAAAAGACGCCCTTGTGTTTTATCGAGAGCTTGATGCCACTGGCGAGTTACCTGACTTCGCACTGCAAAATAAGGTATTAAAACCCGGACAATCAGACCCAGCAGTACCGCTTTTAAGACAAAAGTTAAAACGACTAAAGTATTTTGACGGCAGTAACAATGATGCCACTGATTATAACGATGAGCTAGTCACAGCAGTTAAACGCTTTCAAAATGCCCATCAAGTTGCTGATGATGGTGTGATTGGCAATGCGACGTTAAAACTACTCAACAAAGATTACAGTGAGTACGTTAATGATATTTTAGTAAACCTAGAGCGCATTCGTTGGGTTGATAACACGCTCACAGAGCGCTTCTTAGTGGTAAATATCGCAGGCTACTTGCTGTACTTGTTTGAAGACAACAAATTGAAATGGCAAACCAACGTAGTTGTAGGCAGAAACTACACCAAAACCCCAATTTTTAAAGGGCAAATGAGTTATATCGTGATGAATCCAACGTGGACAGTACCGCGGAGTATTTCAGGTGGCATCATCAAAAAAATGAAAGAAAACCCAAATTACTTAAACGAGAAAGACTTTGTTGTGGTTGATAGTCGCCGTAACCCAGTTGATAGCAAGAGTATTGATTGGCCGAATGCTAGCCGCAAAAACTTCCCGTATTGGTTTGTACAACAGCCTTCAGAGAATAATTCATTAGGGCAAATCAAGTTTATGTTCCCAAATAAATACTCAATCTATTTGCACGATACCCCTGCAAAAAGTTTATTCCAGCAAGACCAACGTGCATTTAGCCACGGCTGTGTAAGAGTTGATGACCCATTCACCTTAGCTGAGAAAATATTAGAAACCTCAGATAATTGGAGCCGTAGTGAAATTGATGACGCCATTGCAGCGAAAGAAACTAAAAAAGTCAGCTTATCAAAACCGCTGGATGTACTTTTAATGTATTGGACCGTTGCGGGTAACGACGAGGGCCTACAATTTTATACCGACGTTTATAATCGTGATGGCGCGTTATTAAAAGCACTCACCACACCATTAGCAAACAATACAATTTAGAGGTCACTATGTATTTCAGCCGTATTATTTTTAGTGTGTGCTTAGCGTTAACTACATGTTCTGTTGCTGCCATTGAATTAACTGACTCGCTGCACAGCCTTGTACTTGATGCAAAACAAGTGCTAACACTTGATAACACGGCTGACTTTACAGCGACTGCGGTTTCAGATGTTGAGACAGAGCGATTAGGGCCAAATAGCATTGCCGTTTATGCCCCAGAAAATGCAGGGTTTTATAGCCTAGTACTGAGTAACAACAAAACGAGCAAACGCTTACTCGTTATAGTGAAAAAACCATTCAATGCTAACAATAAGCAATTAAATAATTACCAAATCGGCCTCTACCCTGCGCCTTATAAAGGCTATACACAATACAGTGCGCCAAACGGGTTTATAGAAGTTTTTGAGAAAGACTTATCACGCCAGCTGACTCCTCATGTGCAAGTTAAAAATGTAATTTGTAAGCAAGTGAGTGGCTTTCCAAAATACCTTTATGTCAACAACGATGGCTTGATGATGCTCGAAGATCTGCTCTCGTTTATACAAAATGAAGGGATTAAAGTCAGCAAATTTGCCTTTATCAGCGGCTATAGAACACCCCACTACAATCGCTCAATTGGTAATGGCAAACACAGCCGACACCAATACGGCGATGCCTTTGACCTATATATAGATGAAGATGGTGATGGCCGAATGGATGATTTAAATGGCGATGGCAAACTAACGATTGCTGATGTTGACGTGCTTTATAAAGTGTTTGAAAAGTTCCAAAAACACAGTCGCTATAATGGCGGTATTGGTCGCTATAAACCTGCCTCCCATCACGGTGGTTTTGTTCACATAGATAACCGAGGATTTACCGCTAGGTGGTAATACAATCCTCTTACAACCCTTGTTCAAATATTATCCGATTGCATTATTGCCGCTTGATTGGTAAGTTGTTGTGATTAATGGAAATACTACAATAACAACAAAGGGAATTATGCGCTTTATCCTCTGCATTTTTTATATTTCAGTCCTCAGTGGTTGTCAGAGTTTTATTGCTTATCAAATCACTCAACCTGTAGAAGAGATATCTTACGGTGGCCCTGACGACCCAATGTTGAATACCGTTTACGAAGGTATACCTCACAAAACATGTAACACTATGCATAACTGTATAGCAGTTAGAATATTTTCCCATAATGATTTAATCGAATATTTTGAGCAAGGTGAACAATTTGGCATAACTTTTCAACTTAAATCTAAAGAGGAAATGGAAACATTTGAAACAACTTTGACCTCTATAAATGGTGCCAAACAGAAAAACGATTCAGCAATTATACTATTCCCAGGTTATGGTGTGAGTAGTTTGATTTATAGCTTTCAAGCCCGCTGGCTTAGCCATTTTACAGGCAAAGATGTTATCCTAATGCCTGCGAGCAATCAGTATAGTGAATTCAAATTTGGCCTAAACAGTCTTGATGTATTAAAGCATTATTTAAATACCAATCAATACCAACAAATTGATATTTTAAGTTATTCAATGGGCAGTATTGCTGCTATGCAACTTGCAAAGCAAATGCCTAATGTAAAGCAACAGATAATGGTTGCACCAATGGTGCATTTTGATACCGCATTAATGTCCGTAGCTAAAAGTTATCACCCAACCTTAAGTTACTTTATAAAAGATAATGATTTTAAAAACGCAGCAAAAAATGTAATTCAAAACAGTGCTATTGATGAAACACAGCTTGATTTAATCGCCCTACTGAACGGCAAACAATCAGCTAATAGAACCACACTCTATGTCAGTAACGCTGACCCAATAAGCCCCGCTAGTTATTGGCAAGCACTTCAAAATAAGAGTGTATCCATAGTGCATTACAGTAATTTAGACCACACCAGAATGGTAAGCCTTATCAATCAAGCCATGCGCAATGAAGTTTTACATCGATTAATGTAACCAACAAATAACAAGGAAAGCAATGAACATATTCTTTAACAAACTAAGGTTGCTTGTAGTTTTTTATTTAGTCGCAATTTCAAGCCTCGCACACAGCCAAAACATGCAAGCAGAAATGGCTGAATTTATTAATGGCTTTCATAACTTTAAGCAGTTTAATGGCAATGTGTTAGTTGCAAAGGATGGAAAAGTACTGTTTGAACAAAGCGTTGGCTATGCCAACTTTGAATGGGATATAAAACATAGTAATAAAAGTAAATTTAGAATTGGTTCAATTACCAAACAGTTTACCGCCATGTTAATTCTGCAATTGGCACAAGATGGTAAACTCAAACTCGATGATCACCTTGCAACATACCTCCCTAATTACAGACAAGATATAGCCACTAAAATTACCATTCGGCAAATACTTAATCACACCTCTGGTCTTGGTAATTATACTCAAGCAAAATCGTTTCGTGATGAGTACAGCCGAAACCCTTACAGTGTTGATGAATTTATTCGCTTATTATGTAGTGATGATCTAGTGTTCGAACCTGGCACTGAGTTTCGTTATAGCAATTCTGGCTATTTTATTTTGGGTGCGGTAATCGAAAAGGTAACAGGTCAAAAATATCAAGACGTATTACAGAAGAATATTTTAGATCCACTCGATATGAAGAATACAGGCTATGATTCTCACAATAAAATCATTAAATTTCGCGTATCGGGTTACGACAATGGCCTAGCAGGTTATAGCAATACTGATTATTTAGATATGTCTATCCCGTATGCTGCTGGGTCAATGTATTCAACAGCACGAGATTTACTAAAATGGGATCAAGCTCTCTACACAGATAAGTTATTGAACAACGAATATAAAAAACAGATGTATCAAGTTTCTGAGCAAAGAAATTATGCGCTTGGTTGGGAAGTTACAAACCTTGATAAAAGCACCTACGGAAAACCCCTAACACGTATCCAACATGGCGGTGGTATTAATGGTTTTAATGCATTTATAAGTAGAATAATCGAAGACAAATTACTGGTTATTATTTTAAATAACACCGGTGGTGCGCCACTCACACCCATGACTAATGGCTTACTTGCAATCTACTATGGCAAACCCTACGAAAAAGCGACAGAGCATGCAGATAGTAAACTTTATAACGCATTTAAACGTGAAGGTATTGCAGGACTAAAGAATAGCTATCAGCAAATGGTGAGTGAGGGTAATACGCCTAGAGAAAGGTCGCTAAACTACTTTGGCTATGAATTAATGCAGATGGATCAGCTAGACGCCGCAATCACGGTGTTTGAACTCAACAATCAATCTTATCCAGATTCAGCAAATACGTTTGACAGTTTAGGTGAAGCATATTTAGCAGCTGGTGATAAACAAAAAGCATTAGCAAGTTACAAAAGTGCGCTAAAACTTAATCCTGACAGTGAAAGTGCTAAACACGCTATTGAGAAATTACAATAAATAAAGGCCACAAGAGTGGCCTTATTTTTTTACTTACGGCTTAAAGCTTTTAGCAAGCCTGTTTTTGCGTTGCTTGGATATAGGCAACTAAATCTTCAATCGATACAACAGGCATGTTGTGCTCATTGGCAAACTTGCTTACTTCAGGCAAGCGAGCCATTGAACCATCTGGATTCGTTAATTCACAAATAACACCAAACGGTGTTAAACCCGCTAACTGCATTAAATCAACGGATGCCTCGGTATGGCCACGGCGGACTAATACACCACCCGTTTGTGCTCGCAGCCCAAACACATGTCCTGGACGAGACAAATCTTCAGGCTTTGCATTGTAAGCTGTTGCCGCTTTAATGGTGGTTACACGATCAGCTGCTGAAACGCCGGTTGTCACGCCCGTTTTAGCTTCAATGGTCACTGTATACGCTGTTTTGTTCTGGCTGGTGTTATGCTCAACCATTTGTGGTAAATCAAGCTGTTTAACACGCTCATCGCCCATGCAAAGACACACAATACCGCTGCCTTCACGGATCATCATGGCCATTTGCTCTGTGGTCAGGTGCTGTGCTGAATACACAAAATCACCTTCATTTTCACGGTTTTCGTCATCTACTACAAGTACGCCTTCACCTTGCTGCAAGGCAGCAATAGCACGTTCAACGCGTTCAAGTGGTTCGCCAAATTGGCTAAGTAAAGAAGACTGAATCATCATTTTTAATACCTATTAAATTAAATATGAAAAGATTCAGGACATTGAAAGGCACAGCAAAAAAGACCACCCGCAGGCAGCCAATTACTGTTTTATAGATAAACTATATTCTCTTTCATCCGGACTATCACCGTCGGCTCTGGCCTCTCACCAGATCTGCTGACCTTTAACCAAAGTTAAAGCGCTCGCGGGCTCACATAATTTCAAAGTATACCGCCGGTGGGGAATTTCACCCCGCCCTGAGAATGTTGCTTAATCAATAAGATGAATAAACCAAGCTATTCTATACCTAAAGTAATTAGTTATCGAGTACCCGCTTATCTAATATGCCTTTTTCAATCAGTTGATTGAGTATCGCCTTGGTTTTTTCTCGGCATATATCACGCACTAGACGAACCGCGGGTGTAATGGACTGTCGACTTGGGCATATTAGCCAAAGCTCAGCACATAAGTGAGGATAATTTTGCATCACGGGCACTACCCGCCCACTTAGTAAATCATCACTGATATCAATACATGATTTAACCGCTAGGCCTTTACCAGCCACGCACCAACGCCTTACCAAATCACCATCATTAGATGCTCGACGGCCTTGCATTTTCACCTTAAAACGCTCGGTTCCATCGGTAAATTCCCAAACATTATTGATGATATCTTGTAGTTGATAAAATAGGCCTTGATGCTGATTTAATTCATCGGGATGTGTCGGCGTGCCATGTTCGGCAATGTACTCAGGGGTTGCACATAACAGCCGCGGAACATTACAAATTTTAAAGCCATATAAATTTGAGTCGGATGGAGAGCCATACCTAAGCGCAAAATCAACGGAGTCTCGGTAAAAGTCAACATTACTATCGCTAATATGCGGGCGCATACTCAGCTTTGGATATTCATCAAGTAACTCATCTAACCATGGGATAATGATGTTGCGGCCTAAATCTGAAGATAATGCGACTCTTAGTTCTCCTTCAATTTCATCATGCTCACCTTTTAACGCGAGTGTGGCTTGGTCTAGCATGAGCACTGCTTGCTGACACTGAGGTAAAAAGCGCTCCCCTGCCGCAGATAAACGCAAATGACGAGTAGTTCTAACAAATAACTCAGCCCCCAGCGCTGCTTCAACACGTTTAATTGCCGCACTGGCGGTAGCAGCTCGCATGTCTAATTTGGCTGCCGCGGTTGTAATACTGCGAAATTCAGCCACCTTGAGGATTAATTTAAGATCTTCAACCAGCATATTAACTAAAAATTTTTGATAATGTTTATTCGATTATGCGCTTTATCGTAAAGTATGCAAGGCGTAAACTGCACCTAATTGTTATACATGCGGGAGCAAATCATGACACACCCAATCATTTCTGACTTACAACGCCGTTATACTAGTAAACGTTACGACGCTTCAAAACAAATTAGCCAAGCAGACTTAGCTGTAATTTTAGAAGCATTACGTTTATCGCCATCGTCTATTAATTCTCAACCATGGAAGTTTGTGGTCATTGAATCAGAGCAAGGTAAACAGCGTCTGCATGATAGTTTTGCAAATAAGTTTCAGTTTAACCAAGTTCATGCAAAAGCGGCATCACACACCATTTTATTTGCTTATAACCCAAGCTATAAACGTGCTGATTATGAAAAAGTAATTGATGCCGATATTGCTAATGGCCGTACAAAAGCAGAAAACAAAGAGCAAGCATTTGGCGCCTTCGCCTTTGTTGATTTAAATACTGATGAGCAAGGTGTTAACGCTGCTTGGACTAAAGCGCAAACCTACATTGCCTTAGGTAATACCATGCATACAGTGGCTCGTTTAGGTTTAGACTCAACACCGATGGAAGGTGTCGATAAAGACTTACTCGGTGAGCTTTTTGCAGATGAATTAGGCGACTATGTTTGTGAGGTGGCACTCGCTATTGGTTATCACGAGCCAGAGCAAGATTATAATGCTGCATTACCAAAATCGCGTTTAGATAAAAATTCTGTAATTAAGATTGTTTAACAAACCTTAATAGTTACGCCTTTTAATGTAGGCGTAACTTTAAATGGCTATTATAAATGAGCTTATAAGCTTTTAATCAGATAGAAACTGCCTATACACTTTTTCATCCAAGCCTAAATTAGGGCAAACCAAGGTTTTATCCTTCACCTTTGATAATGATAGTGTTTCATTATTAACAATAACAGCTTGATATTCTAGTGAACAGTTATCTTCTTTTGTTACGGACCATCTCGACAGCTTATCTAACGGTGATGGTGCCCCAGAAATAATATAAACCTCTGTTTCACCATATTTCTTAAAATTCAATAAATTATCATGAACTTTCACTAAACTGCATGGAGTAATTAACCCCAGTTTTTTTTCTGTGTTATTTAACTTCACTATACAACTTTCAGAATTTACATAAAGAGCACTTTTCGCAGTTGAACAGGACAAAAGTAATATCATGCCAAGCAATAATAATTTTACTTTCACACTAATATCTCCCAAAACCAAACTTGGTCACCTAGTTCTAGCCAATCAGAGCTTCCTTTAATTACATATTGTCTTCACAACCACATTACTCGCCATACCTTCACACAAATCTGCAGTTATTGTGGCAACAGCACCATTAATTAATGCTAAATTAGGGGCTACGTGGCCAATGTCGGCATCAACAATAACTGGGAACAAATTGCCTTTAAATGCGAGCTCTATTGCTTGGTATTCATCAAAGTAGCAGTCGTTATTAATTGCAGGGCTGCGGCCGAATACCACCGCATTTACATCAGTAAAAACATCATTCAACTTTAACGATAACAAACAACGTGCAAGGGCCATTGGACCGAGCTCTGCATTTTCTAGGTATAAAATTAACCCCTCTGGTGCATACTGTTTTTTAAACTCATGCAATGCATAGTAATTAGAGGGTAACAACAGACCTAAGGTATCTAAACAGCCGCCAATTAAGCGACCAGACACTTCAATTTGGCGTTTATCTTTATAGTTAATACAGCGCCATTGGCTAGGAGCAGTATAGTCAAATTGAGCCTCAGGCTTAGCTTTATAATCAATTTGCTTTTGCTGATAAAAAGGCGAAGCAACTTGATGCAATTGCTGTTTTTCTTCAAGTGACATGGCACTGAATATATTTGCTAAATAAACATCGGGATCGTCAGGGTGAATTTGCATTAAATTCGCAGCGTGCAAGGTTGCCCAGCCACAACGAGTGGTTAATGCACATGCAAACGTGCTGATATCTGAAAAGCCAACCAACCATTTAGGTTTTGCTTTACTTATCGCATTAAAATCGAGAAGCGGTAAAATTTCCATGGTGAGATCGCCCCCCCATGGCGGCATGATGGCTGCGATTGAATCATCAGTTAAATACTGCATAAGCTCATCAGCACGTTGCTTTGCACTATTGTGTGACTGACGTAAGCAGGCACCTTCAATAACAATAAAACCTTTGGCTGTTAAGCCATTAAGTACTATGTCTAAGCGCTCATGAAAGGCTTTATCAACACCTGATGAAAAAGCACATATGGCTATTTTATCACTTTGAACAAGTGGTTTAGGATACTGAATTTTCGCCATTATTACTCCTTCATTGCAACAGTTTGTAGCCAACGTACCGAATAAATCCACGCCTGTAAACAGGCATAAAAAAACCGCAGTGTGAACTGCGGTTTTTCTCAATGCTTGGTTAAGCTACTAAATATACTCAACTTCAATGATTTCGTACTCTACTTCACCGTTTGGCGTTTTAATGATAACGGCATCATCTACCTCTTTACCAATTAAACCACGCGCGATTGGTGAGTTAACAGAGATCAGGTTGTTTTTGATATCTGCTTCGTCATCGCCTACGATTTGGTATTTTACTTCAGCATCGGTTTCAACATTAACGATAGTGACCGTTGTGCCAAAAATAACTTTACCTGTGTTAGGCATTTTAGTTACATCAATGATTTGCACATTTGAAAGCTTCGCTTCAATTTCTTGAATACGGCCTTCGCAGAAACCTTGTTGCTCACGAGCAGCGTGGTATTCAGCGTTTTCTTTCAAATCACCGTGCTCACGTGCTTCAGCGATATCAGCAACGATTTTTGGACGGGTAACTGTTTTTAATTCGTTAAGTTCTTCGCGCAGTAATGCTGCACCACGAACTGTCATCGGAATTGATTGCATATTATTCTCACTTAATCCCAAGGGCGATTGCCTCGCCCTTGGCACATTTCCTTAGTTCATTCGCTGGTGTAGTTCCTGAACTGACGTCACCTTGCTACGGTCATCTGCTTGGTTTGCAGTACAGTTAGCAAATGCCGCGTTCAGAGTCGTTGTGTAGTTAGTCTTATGCTGTAACGCACCACGACGTAACACCTTCGAATCTTCAATCGCTTGGCGGCCTTCAGTAGTGTTTACAATGTAGCTGTATTCACCATTTTTAATTCTATCAAGAATATGAGGACGACCTTCGTATACTTTGTTCACGCGACGAACTGCAATACCAGCTTCTTCAAGTGCTTTTGCAGTGCCACCTGTTGCATCTAGCTCAAAACCAAGATCAGTCATGGTTTTAGCTAGTTCAACGATACGTGGTTTGTCACTGTTGCGTACCGATAGTAACGCGCGACCACCGCGTGGTAAAGTGTTGCTTGCACCTAATTGTGCTTTTGCGAATGCTTCGGCGAAAGTTTCACCAACACCCATAACTTCACCCGTTGAGCGCATTTCTGGGCCACGAATTGGGTCAACACCTTGGAACTTAGCAAATGGCAGTACCACTTCTTTTACGCTGTAGTAAGGAGGGATTACTTCTTTTGTAATACCTTGGCTTGCTAGCGACTGACCCGCCATACAACGTGCCGCTACTTTAGCAAGTGCGATACCTGTCGCTTTTGAAACGAACGGTACTGTACGCGCAGCACGTGGGTTTACTTCGATTAAGTAAACTTTACCGTCTTTCACAGCAAACTGTGTATTCATTAGACCTACTACGCCAAGCTCTAGTGCCATATCTGTCACTTGCTTACGCATTACGTCTTGTACTTCAGCAGTTAGTGAGTGAGCCGGTAATGAACACGCTGAGTCACCTGAGTGAACACCTGCTTGCTCAATGTGCTCCATGATACCACCGATGATTACTTGCTCACCGTCACAGATAGCGTCAACGTCAACTTCGATTGCGTTATCTAAGAAGTGGTCAAGTAGTACTGGCGCTTCATTTGACGCTGATACTGCTTCAGTCATGTAACGACGTAAATCGTCTTCATCATAAACCACTTCCATCGCGCGACCACCTAGTACGTACGAAGGACGTACAACCAGTGGGAAGCCAATTTCAGCAGACTTAACAATCGCTTCTTCTAATGAAGTAACCGTTGCATTCTCTGGTTGAAGAAGGTTTAGACGCTCAACAAGTTGTTGGAAACGCTCACGGTCTTCTGCACGGTCGATTGCATCTGGTGAAGTACCAATAACTGGCACGCCATTCGCTTCAAGTTCACGAGCAAGTTTCAGTGGTGTTTGACCACCGTACTGAACGATAACACCTTTTGGCTTTTCAACACGTACGATTTCTAATACATCTTCAAGCGTGATTGGCTCGAAGAATAAGCGATCAGATGTATCGTAGTCAGTCGAAACAGTTTCAGGGTTACAGTTAACCATGATTGTTTCATAGCCGTCTTCACGTAAAGCTAATGCCGCGTGAACACAACAGTAATCGAATTCGATACCTTGACCGATACGGTTAGGACCACCACCGATTACCATGATTTTATCTTTGTCAGATGGATTCGCTTCACATTCTTCATCATAAGATGAGTACATGTAAGCTGTGTCTGAGCTGAACTCTGCAGCACAGGTATCAACGCGCTTATATACAGGCACGATATCTAACTGGTGACGCTTCTTACGAATTTCTGCTTCAGAAACACCGGCAATTTCAGCGATACGCGCATCAGCAAAACCTTTACGCTTAAGCTTGCGTAAAAACTCAGCATTTAAACCAGCCATACCTACTTCGCTGATTGTTGCTTCGTCTTTTAAGATGTCTTCGATTTGTACTAGGTACCAAGGGTCAATCTTAGTTAATTCGAATACGTCTTCTACACTCATACCGTGACGCATTGCATCAGCAACGTACCAAATACGCTCAGCACCTGGCTCACGTAATTCACGGATGATTTTTTCTTTTGCTTTCGGATCATCAAGGGCAACAATTGGGTTAAAGCCCGTTGCGCCAACTTCAAGACCACGTAATGCTTTATGCAGTGATTCTTGTTGGTTACGACCAATCGCCATCACTTCACCCACAGACTTCATCTGTGTTGTAAGACGGTCGTTTGAACCTGCGAATTTTTCGAAGTTAAAACGTGGGATCTTAGTAACAACGTAGTCGATTGACGGCTCGAAAGACGCTGGTGTTTTACCGCCAGTGATGTCGTTTTGAAGCTCATCAAGGGTGTAACCTACTGCTAGTTTTGCAGCGATTTTCGCAATTGGGAAACCGGTTGCTTTTGATGCTAGTGCTGAAGAACGCGATACACGTGGGTTCATCTCGATGATAACCATACGGCCATCAACTGGATTCACACCAAACTGTACGTTTGAACCACCTGTTTCAACACCGATTTCACGAAGTACCGCCATCGATGCATTACGCATGATTTGGTATTCTTTATCAGTTAGTGTTTGCGCTGGTGCAACCGTGATTGAGTCACCAGTGTGAACACCCATAGGGTCAAAGTTTTCGATAGAACATACGATGATACAGTTGTCGTTTTTGTCACGAACAACTTCCATTTCGTACTCTTTCCAACCGATTAACGATTCGTCGATTAGAAGTTCATTTGTTGGTGATAAATCTAAACCACGCTCACAAATTTCATCAAATTCTTCTTGGTTGTATGCAACACCACCACCGGTACCACCCATAGTGAATGATGGACGAATGATACATGGGAAACCGATGCGGCTAAGTACATCGTGTGCTTCTTCCATTGAGTGAGCAATTTCTGCACGTGGACACTCAAGGCCAATGTTCTTCATTGCTACGTCAAAACGCTCACGGTTTTCAGCTTTATCGATTGCATCAGCAGTTGCACCGATTAGCTCAACACCGTGTTTTGCCAGTACGCCGTGCTTATCTAAATCAAGCGCACAGTTTAATGCTGTTTGACCACCCATAGTAGGTAGTACCGCATCTGGCTTTTCTTTTTCAATGATTTTCTCTACCACTTCCCAATGAATTGGTTCGATGTACGTCGCATCCGCCATTTCAGGGTCAGTCATGATAGTTGCAGGGTTCGAGTTTACAAGAATTACTCGAAAGCCTTCTTCTCGTAGTGCTTTACACGCTTGTGCACCAGAGTAGTCAAATTCACAAGCTTGACCGATTACGATCGGGCCCGCGCCTAAGATAAGAATGCTTTTTATGTCGGTACGTTTTGGCATTGTTACTCCGGTTAAATTAGTTAGAACGTGCTTGCATCAAGTCGATGAAGTGGTCAAATAATGGCGCCGCATCATGTGGACCTGGGCTTGCTTCAGGGTGACCTTGGAAGCTAAACGCTGGCTTGTCTGTGCGGTGAATACCTTGTAGCGTGCCATCGAATAAAGAAACGTGAGTTGCACGTAAATTCGCTGGTAATGTTGCTTCATCAGCTGCGAAACCGTGGTTTTGCGCTGTGATCATTACAACATTGCGGTCAAGGTCTTTAACTGGGTGGTTACCACCGTGGTGACCAAACTTCATTTTCACCGTTTGTGCACCTGAAGCAAGTGCAAGTAATTGGTGACCTAAACAGATACCAAAGATTGGCGTGTCTGTTTCTAGGAAAGTTTTAATTGCTTCAATCGCGTAAGTACACGGCTCAGGGTCGCCTGGGCCATTTGATAAGAAGATACCGTCTGGGTTTAATGCCAGTACGTCTTCTGCAGATGTTTGTGCAGGAACAACGGTTAATTTACAACCGCGGTCAACTAACATACGTAAGATATTACGTTTAACACCGAAGTCATAAGCAACAACGTGGAACTTCTCGTCTGCTGCTTCTAGCGTTTCAAAGCCTGAACCTAACGTCCAGCTTGATTCGCGCCACTCAAAATTTTCCTTGGTTGAGACAACTTTTGCTAAATCCATGCCTTTTAAGCCTGGGAAGGCTTGCGCAGCTTCAAGCGCTTTATTCTCATCTAACTCGTCGCCTGCAATGATACAACCATTTTGAGCGCCTTTATCACGTAAGATACGTGTTAATTTACGAGTGTCGATGTCGGCAATACCTAAGATATTGCGTTCTTTTAAGTAATCACTTAACGATTGCTCGTTACGGAAATTACTTGCTAGCAGTGGCAAATCACGGATCACTAGGCCTTTAGCCCAGATTTGACCCGCTTCTTCGTCTTCGCTGTTAGTACCCGTATTACCGATATGTGGGTACGTCAAAGTTACGATTTGTTCCGCGTATGAAGGGTCAGTCAAAATTTCTTGATAACCAGTCATAGACGTATTGAATACTACTTCACCGACTGACATGCCGTCAGCGCCGATTGCAGTACCGCGAAACACTGTGCCGTCTTCTAGGACTAACAGAGCGGATTTAGTCAAGTTAACCTCCTAACAGTAAAAAACGGGAGTAAAGTCATTTGCTCTACTGCCCGTTTAAAGCGATTGGAAACACGCATTTATGAATTTTTGGCAAATTGGCGCTATTCTACAGTAATTTAGCTTTCAGATCTAATCTTAATTAATAAAACAGTAAAAATAAGCGTTATTAACTAAAAATTCACTGAAACTGCCAAAAAAGAAACTAAACTACTTCAAGTCAAGCACATCTTGCATGTCATAAAGTCCAGCTGGTTTATTTTTCAACCAGCCCGCAGCTCTTACAGCACCTAATGCGAAGGTCATTCTTGAACTTGCTTTATGAGTTAATTCTAGCCTTTCGCCAGAAGTTGCGAAATATGCGGTGTGTTCACCTACTATATCTCCGCCTCTCATGACTGAATAACCGATTTCATTTTGCGATTTTGCGTGTTCGTCATTGCTTCTATCAAAACGCGCGACTTCATCATGCTGCCAGCCTTTTGCCTCAGCAATTGCTTCACCAATTGCCAATGCAGTTCCTGATGGCGCATCGATTTTATGACGATGATGAGCTTCAAATATTTCGATATCCATATCATCGCCAAACTTCACAGCCGCAGTCTGCACTAAGTTAAGCAGTAAATTCACGCCTACGCTATAGTTGCGGGCAAAAACAATCGGAATGTGTTTCGCGGCTTCATTAAGGGCATCAAGATCATCTTGGTTAAGGCCCGTAGTACCAATTACCATGGCGATATTTTTTTCGACCGCAGTTTTCAGGTGGTTGCGCATGCCTTGAGGTAAGGTGAAATCTATCAATACATCTGCATCTTTTACGTCTGTTTCTTTACTAAATGATACATCTGCTGATGCAGCGCTGTTTAATTGATTAACCGCACTATCTAAAAGTGGTGAGTTTTCGCGTACGTACGCGCCCGTTAATGTTGCGTCATCTTTTTTTGAGACAGCTTCTAAAAGTGCAAGTCCCATGCGGCCGTTTGCGCCAAATACACCTATGCGGTTCATATAGTTACCTTATCTATTCTTCTTAGCTGGCTGGATTTTATCGAAAACTCATGTAATAGTCAGGTTAGCTTATAAAAAATACAGAGCTAATTTTAGATTTATTAATAGAACAACAATAATAACAGATAGTCTTTGCATTTAGCCATCTATACATTTAAACTTCTTTCTTTGCGCCGATTTGGTCTTTGGCTTGCGGGCGCTGTTGTTGTCTTTCATTGTTTAAGACAGCGACTAAATACAGCTAAAAGAAGTGTTTGGCTGTGTTATTGGTTATCTAACGAGGAATATGATGCAGCCATCATTTAATAAAACAAAAGCAAAACTTTCTTTGCTGCCGCTTTTGGTGTTTGTCGGCTTATTTTTAGGCGCAGGCTTATACTTACAGTCTCAAGGTGTCGATTACGCCTTCTATCAATTGCCTGCTCCTGTGGCAATTTTGCCAGCCATCATGTTGGCATTTATCTTAAATAAAAATACCATCAACCACAGTGTTGAAACCTTTATTAAAGGCGCTGGCCATAGCAACATCATCACTATGTGTTTGATTTATCTGCTTGCCGGTGCATTTTCTGCAGTTGCTGGTGCAACCGGTGGTGTTGATGCCGTTGTTAATGCCGGTTTATCACTTATTCCGCCAGCTCTGTTACTACCTGGATTATTTTTAATTGCTGCGGTTGTGTCGACTGCGATGGGCACTTCAATGGGTACTATCGGTGCGATTGGCCCAATTGCTTATGCCGTTGCCCAAAAAACAGGCATTGATCCATCTCTGATGGCAGGCACGATTGTATCGGGTGCCATGTTTGGCGATAACTTATCAATCATCTCTGACACAACTATTGCTGCAACCCGCACGCAAGGCTGTGAAATGAAAGATAAATTCCGTGAGAACTTAAAAATCGCCTTACCTGCTGCGGCATTAACTATCGGCTTATTATTCTTCTTAACCCCTGCAGCAGAAGCTGTAGAGACACAAGACTTCGATATTTTATTAGTGTTACCTTATGCCTTTATCTTAGTGCTCGCGGTAATGGGCTTTAACGTATTCGTGGTGCTGTTTAGTGGTATTATCTTTGCCGCACTCATGGGCTTTACTGGCAGCTATGAAGGTGCAAGCTTTGTTAAAGATATTTATAAAGGCTTTACTGATATGCAGGAAATCTTCTTGCTATCGATGTTTATTGGTGGCCTTTCAGAGTTTATCCGTATTAATGGGGGCCTTGATTATATTGCTAACAAAATTCAAGCAATTACAAAAATCATTGCAAAATGGCACCGTAAAGTTGCGGATCAATTAGGGATTGCAGCACTGGTTATGACCAGTAACTTATGTATCGCTAATAATACCGTGTCTATTATAGTTTCAGGCCCGATTGCTAAAAAATTAGCGGATGATGGTGAAATTACAGGCAAGCGTTCAGCAAGCTTACTTGATATTTTTGCTTGTGTTACGCAAGGCTCGTTGCCGTATGGCGCACAAGCACTTCTACTGGGCGCAACCTTCAAAATTAGTCCGTGGGAAGTTTCTACCTCATCTTACTACTGCTTTATTCTTGCCTTTACTGCCGTTGCAGTAATTTGCTTACGCCGGAATAAAGCATAAGTTAAATAATTTTTTCTCTCGATACGCCCAAATATGGGCGTATCTGCTATAATCCTCACTTTATATCCCCCATTACACCATCAATATTGAGATATGAACTTGAAAAAGATCCTTTCTGTTGCTGCGCTTTGTGCAGTAAGTACTTCGAGCTATGCCGCTAATTGGAGCTCTACGCAATTACACGTTAATAACGGTGAACACAAAAACCCGTTTTCATTGACTAAGTCAAACACCACGGTTGTATCACTACAGCATGCGTCTGGTTATGACTATGGCGACAACTTCTTTTTTATTGATTACAGCAATGACGACCGTCAAGATGGTTATCAAGATAAAGACTTTTACGGCGAATGGTATTCAACATTCAGCTTATCAAAAATCTCTGGCAGTGATTTCTCATACGGCGCAATTACTGATGTAGGTTTAACGGCAGGTTTTAATGCCGCAGGCGATTCGAAAGTTCTTAAGTATTTACCGGGTGTAAAACTAAGCTGGCAAGCACCGGGCTTTAGCTTTTTATCTACTTTATTTACCGCTTACATCGATGACAGTGAAGGCGTAGCACGCGGTGGTGCTCCAACTGAAACAAACAGCTGGATGATTGATGTTGCTTGGGGCTACCCATTCACTATTGGCTCACAAAAGTTCAACGTAACAGGCCATGTTGAATACATTGCAGAGCGTGAAAATGAATTTGGCGAAGATGTTAAAGCGTGGATTTTAGCGCAGCCAATCATTACGTGGGATTTAGGTCACGCAATGAGCATGAAAGAAAACACCTTACTGCTAGGCCTTGAGTGGCAATACTGGCACAACAAGCTAGGTACAGACACAACTGAGTCAGTACCACAACTTCACGTTGAGTGGACGTTCTAATAAGCTGAAAAAATTAAAGCCTGTAGTCATCACTGAGTACAGGCTTTTTTAATTTCTATAGATATTCTTTACAGTTTACACTGCGGGGTTTTACCCTTTGCTCGCGCCGCTTGTTGGGCTTTTAATGCTTCCGACATATGCTTTTGAAGCTCTTTGATGCGGTTGCCCGGTGCTGGGTGAGTCGACATAAACTCAGGTGTACCGCTACTGCCAGCTGCACTCATATTTTGCCAAAGCGACACTGATTGCTCTGGGTTAAACCCTGCTTTTGCCATTAAATCTAAGCCAACAATATCCGCTTCTGATTCATGTGAGCGGCTGAATGGTAAAACAACACCATACTGTGCGCCTAAGCCTAAGGCTTGCATAATTTCGCCACGATATTGAACATTACCCATATCAAGTGCTGCACCACCAACTTGTAGTCCTGTTTGTAACAGTGCGTTTTGTGATACACGCTCATTAGAGTGCTCAGCAATAACATGTGCAACTTCGTGACCTAGTACTGTAGCCAATTGGTCTTGGTTTACAGCGACTTTTAATAAACCTGTATGAACACCAATATACCCCCCCGGTAATGCAAATGCATTTGCTGAATCTTCTTCAAATACAACAACTTCCCAAGACTGCTTGGCATACTCTTTAGGTAAAACCGCAATAACATCATCGGCAATACACTTTACATAAGTATTAACACCTGGATCAGTATTAACAGGCTGTGTTTTTTTCATTTCAGCAAAGCTTGCTTGACCCATTTGGCTCATTTGTTGATCTGAATAAAGTGCGATTTGGGTACGTCCCGTAGGAGAGGTTTTACAGCCAGCTAAAACAGCGGTGGCTAACACTGCCATGATTAACTTTTTCATACTAGTCCTTCAAATACTTTGTGTAATTGAGGCTAATATAGCAAAGCATTGCTTAATTTTATATGAAAATGAACAATCACCCACTCAGTTGTTACCATTTAGTTAATTCTTTTACTTAGCAGGCAAACTAAGTTCACCACAGTAACTCACACTGCTACAATAGTGACCTACTATTTGATGAATGAGTAAACAATGCCTTCCCCTGAGACTTTAAATAAACGCATTTTATTACCTTTACTGGCAAGTATTGTCGCGATTACGCCTTTGGCAATTGATCTATATTTACCAGCGATGTTGGTGATTGCCAACGACTTGCAAACAACCATGCCAAATGTGCAAATATCACTCAGCATTTATTTAGCAGGTTATGCTCTTGGCATGCTTTTTTTTGGCCCGATTGCCGATGAGCTTGGTAGACGATTACTCGCTAAGGTGGGTTTAGCGCTATTTGGTATTAGCTCATTAGCACTGGCATTTTGTACTAACATCGAATTATTTTGGTCTTTAAGAGCGGTCCAAGCATTCACTGGCGCTGCTGCAACCGTTGTAGTGCCGGGTATTATTCGTCATATTTACCGAGAGAACACAGCCAAAGGCATGTCTTATGTCTCGATGATCATGATGGTTGCCCCGTTAATTGCTCCTACTCTAGGCTCATTGATCATGGGTATTTCGACATGGCAGGTTATTTTTATTGCATTGGCGGCCTACAGTTTCGCTATTTTAGCCTTGGTGCAAATTCATTTAATCGATATTCCAATCTTTAAGAGTCAGCAACGTGGCTTGGCATTGTTCTTTAATAGCTATAAAACGGTATTTTCACGCCGCAGTGCCCTTGCCGATATTGCCAGCTCAATGTTTGCCTCATTCGCATTCTTTTGCTTTTTAACATCGGTACCTTATGTATACCTCGATTTCTTCAAAGTAGATGAGCAATTGTTCGGTGTGTTATTCGCCTTTAACGTGTTGGCTTTAATGTTCGGTAACTTTATGAATACACGTTTAGTGCCGCGCTTGGGTTCTCGTAAACTGTTATTTATTGGGCTAGGTATTGGCTTTGTGTCTGGTGGGGCATTGTTGTTATTCAGTGTGATGCATCTATCACTGTATTTTATCGTTGCCACCATCGCACCATTGATGATGAGCTTGGGTATTGTCGCGAGTAATGCAGACTCATTAATACTGATGCAATTTGAGGAAAAATCAGGCACTGCAACAGCTGTTATTGGTACCCTGAGATTCGGCAGTGGCGCTTTAGTTGGGCCTATCCTTGCCTTTGTTCACCCACAAAGCGCCATTCCATTTTCTGCTATGATGTTCAGCGCACTGATACTTATCTTACTCGTGCAGCTTTGGCATCGAAAATTGGACAAAAAAAATGCCTGTAATTAACAGGCATTTTTTTATTTTTCTTTAAAGCTTATTCAGCTTCTTTTGATACCATAACCATTGCAGGGCGTAATAAACGGCCATTTAATGTATAACCTTTTTGCATTACTGCAAGAACAGTATTAGGTGCTACATCATTGCTTGGTTGAATTGACATTGCTTGATGGAATTCAGGGTTAAATTGCTCACCCTGTGGGTTAACAATTTCAACACCGAATTTTGATACCGCATCATTAAAGCTCTTAACAGTCATTTCGATACCTTCAAGCACAGGTTTAAGCTGCTCATTTTCTTTATCAGAAAACTCAATTGCGCGCTCTAGGTTATCGATAACTGGTAATAATTCGTTAGCAAACTTTTCAAGTGCAAACTTATGCGCTTTTTCTACATCTTGAGCGGCACGACGACGCATGTTCTCAACATCTGCAGCAGCACGAACAACACTGTCTTTTTGATCGTTAATAGTTTGTTTAGCCGCTTCTAATTCGCTGTGTAGTAAAGCGATTTCAGCTTCAGGGCTCATTTCTTCGCCGTCAACTTGTTCAGCTGCTTTTTCTGCAGCTTCTACTTCAGCTTGCATTTGTTCAAATTCTTCGTTTAGTTCAACTTCTTGCTCTGGTGATTTTGTCTGCTCAGACATAGCTTACATGCTCCAATTCTTTACAACTGCGGTAATTATGGGGATTGAATTAAAAGATTCAAGAGGCTGATGAGCCGATTAACTTAAATTCTTGGATGATTGCTTCTATTTGCGCTGATTTTGGACAAATTACGCAAAATCGGCTCTGGTATTCATGGTTATTAAAATAAGGAACGCTGATCACCATCAACTCATTACAATCTGTAAATGGCAATTGTTCTGTGTTTAATACCGATACACCATTTTTAAATGCAAGTTTATCTTCAACAAAATTTAAAAACGATACACCTATATTTAAACTGGTTTGACAATCAACTTGGCGGTAAAGGTAGTTTTCACCGACCACAATACTGTTGTCTGAACCAAGCTTTTGGCTTAATTGCCGAGTCCATTGTGTTAGTGAGTCATGGCAATTATTTGGTGCCGTGCCTGCCATTGCCTGCATACGATATAAGCCTTCCATTAAGGTTTGCTGACTAAACACGGTATTAAGCCAGGTAGCAAACTGGTAACGAACGGCATCAGATGAATCTTCAGGTTTGGTAATGCAAATGTTATGGCTTTGCCCAGCTCTATCTATTAGTAGAATTAGCCAATTGCTACCATCAAAATCAAGTACCTCTACTCGAAAGACCAACTGTGAGCTGACTTGAGGTAAGCCCACACAACAACACACTTTATAACGCTGACTCAAACCATGGGCAAGCTCGACTAATTGTGCTTGCTCAGGCTGCCAATATGGTGCGATTTCAGGTAGAGCAAAAAACTCATCAAGCCAATAATCAAAACCGGCATTGGTTGGTACGCGGCCAGCAGAAGTATGCGGCGAATAGAGTAAGCCCACTTTTTCTAGCCGTGCCATAGCATTACGCACTGTAGCTGAACATACTGCCATGCCTTTTTGTTTGGCAATTCGGGTAGAGGCTACAGGCTGACCTTCCCCGTTACAGTAAAGGCTCATCACAGCTGAAAAAATTTGTTGATCGCGCGGATTTAATTTCATAATTCATACATCTTGCTTCTTGCCAGTGGATATTTGGGCGCAGCAAGTTTATTTCAAGTTATTTTCAAAGCATTAATTTTTAATGTAATCTATCGATATGAAAGTTTAAGTGCAAATAACATGGATTCACCGTTTAAAACCATAGGTTTAATTGGCAAACCTAATCACAGCGGGGCAGCTGCCACACTTGCTCGCCTGCACACATTTTTGCGAGCCTTGGGTTTCGAAGTGCTAGTAGAACAGCGCACTGGCCGTCAACTTAAAGACCTTCCTCAAGAAAACCTAGTTAAATTGGTAGATTTAGGTGAACGAGCAGACTTAGCCATAGTCGTCGGTGGTGATGGCAATATGCTTGGCGCAGCTCGAGTATTAGCGCGTTTTGATGTCGCTGTGATTGGCGTAAACCGTGGCAACTTAGGCTTTTTAACTGACTTAAACCCAGAAGGTTTTGAAGCGAGCCTAGAACAAGTGTTAAGTGGCCAGTTCCTTGAGGAAAAACGCTTCTTGCTTGAAGTTGAAGTATATCGCCATGCCGAACTCAAAAGTGCAAACTTGGCAGTGAATGAAGCGGTACTTCATGCTGATAAAGTTGCGCATATGATCGAGTTTGAGGCCTTTATTAATAACGACTTTGTATTCTCTCAACGCTCTGATGGATTAATCGTTTCAACACCAACTGGCTCAACAGCCTATTCATTATCTGGCGGCGGGCCTATTTTAACCCCTGAGCTGAATGCGATTTCATTAGTTCCTATGTTCCCGCACACATTATCAAGCCGTCCTCTTGTGGTTGACGCTGACAACGAAGTACGTTTAAAGCTTAGCCTCGAAAATACCGACAGCCTACAAGTCAGCTGTGATAGTCACGTAGTTTTAGCTGTATTACCTGGTGACGAAGTAGTGATTAAAAAAGCAGACAAGCGTCTACGTTTGATTCACCCAAAGGAATACTCTTACTACAATGTATTAAGAAAAAAATTAAATTGGGGAAGCCGCTTATTTTAAGTGGCTTTTTTATCTCAAGCTAATTGCCAAGGCGTATTGATTAGCGCAAAATAATAAGACTAAAAGCTGTATTTTTTAAAGGATTCTAAGGCGAAATGAGTTATATCGTTTTTCTTGCTCTATTATTACTTATCACCTTACTAGGTTGTTACTGGGTGGTTGAGAGCAATCGTCGTAAAGCTATTGAAGCTGAAAAAAAACGTTTTAATCAACGAGTCAAAGAAATCAATAATGACTTTAAAAATAAATTAATTGATTTTAGCGAAGGCAAAATTATCCGCCCTAAGAATATTTCGCGCCTAAATATGATCACCAGCAATTACTTTGTAGTGCAAGCGCACAAAGAAGAAAATCTCACTTACCTCGAATTCATTAGCGATTTGCTTATCAACACAATCATAATGGAAGCCAGTAAAGCGCAAAGCCCTGAGGAAATTGATCAGCTCGCTGACAGGTTACAGTATTTTATGGCTGAATTGCCTTACAACGGCATCGAGTACAATAAAGCGTTTTATCAAGAAGCCTTACCATCGCTGATTGAAGTAATTAAATATCAGCCCCCCACCGATTTACAAGACGATCAGCCGCTAGCCCAGAGTACGCAAGCTGCAAATGAATCAGTCCAAGAAAATCAACTGCCAGAATTAAGCAAAGCTTAAAAATTTAATTTGCAAAACCCGAAAACACTGTATAAATTAACAGTTAATTGACTGGATGGATAAACAGTATGTTAATCGGGTTAGAAATTAAAAACTTTGCCATTGTAAGTAATTTAAGTACTGAGTGGCACAATGGTATGACAGCTATTACAGGTGAAACGGGTGCGGGTAAATCAATTGCAATTGATGCCCTGTCATTATGTTTAGGCGAGCGTGCAGATGCAGGTGCTGTTCGCCCAGGTACGGATCGTGCAGAAATTTGTGCACAATTTGATATTAGCCAACTCCCTCTTGCCCAGCACTTTTTAGAGCAACATTTACTCTCAAACAGTGAAGGCGAATGTTTACTACGCCGTGTTATTTGTAAAAATGGCCGCAGCAAGAGCTACATTAATGGCAGCTCAGTTACCGCTGCACAATTAAAAGAGATAGGTCAGTACTTAATTTCTATTCACGGGCAACATGCCCATCAGCATTTATTAAAAGCTGAACATCAGTTGCACCTGCTTGATGCCTATGCCGGCCACAACCAGCTATTAGCTGATGTTAAAGAGCGCTTTAAAGCCTACCAAGCATTAATTAAAGAATTTAATCAACTTGAACAACAACAGCAGCAACAAGCAGCTCAAAAGCAATTACTAGAGTATCAAGTAGCTGAACTTGATGAATTTGCCCTGCAACCGGGTGAGTTCGAAGAGATTGAAGCTGAGCATCATAAACTAAGCCATAGCCAGACTATTTTAGAGTCATGCCAACGTGAGCTACAACACTTATACGAAAGTGATGAGCAAAGTGCGTGTTCATTACTGCAACATAGCGCCCAACAATTTACAGAGCTGGCAAGCTACGATGAAAGCTTATCTAGCATAGCATCATTACTGAGTGAAGCTGCCGTTCAAGTTGAAGAAGCTAGCCGCGAGATACGCAGCTATGTTGATGTAACTGATTTAGACCCTGCCCGGTTAGACGAAGTTGAAACGCGTTTAACAGGTGCTATGGACCTTGCCCGTAAACATCATATAAAACCAGAAGAGCTGGTAGAATTTCATCAGTCAATCGCAGAAGAGTTAGCATCAATTAGTTATAACAGCGACCGCCTTGTTGCACTCGAAAGCGAAATTAACAATGCCCTTGAGCAATATAAACAAGCAGCAAAACTGTTAAGTGAAAGCCGCCATAAATACGCAGATACGCTTAATCAATTAATTAGTGATAGCATGGCTAACTTATCAATGGAAAACGGCAGGTTTGCGATTGATATTCAACAAACTAGCGATAAAGCGCCAAGTGCAATGGGTTTTGATACGGTGTCGTTTTTAGTATCTACCAACCCAGGTCAACCGTTACAAGCACTGTCTAAAGTGGCTTCTGGTGGTGAGTTATCGCGAATTAGTTTAGCTATTCAGGTCATTATTGCTCAGCGTGTTACAACGCCGACTCTTATTTTCGATGAAGTAGATGTGGGTATTTCTGGACCAACCGCTTCTGCAGTTGGCAAGCTTTTACGCCAATTAGGTAAATCAACTCAAGTTATTTGTGTAACTCACTTGCCGCAGGTTGCAAGCTCTGGACATCAGCAATTTTTTGTAGCTAAAGAAATTGCAAACGGCGAAACCTACACTCAAATGAATAAGCTATCTAAAGAAGGCCGTATTGATGAAATTGCCCGACTACTTGCCGGTGACAATATCAGTAAAATGGCTAGAGCAAATGCCAAAGAGCTTATAAGCGCACACGCATAACCCATTTTTAGCTATGAAACTTAGATTGTTGATGAATTTGATGGTATAGAGTTTATAAATGAAAAATAAAAATATACTTACAGCTTTGGGTCTTGCCTTAATAACGCTTAACTCAGGGCATTCGTTTGGCGCAGTGGTTGAACCACCCTATAACGATACGCAGTTATTCGTTGCTTTATTTAAATGTATTTTGTTTGTCTTGCCCTCAACTACATTGTTGCTGGTTCTATGGAGTCGCTGGAAGCACTTAAGATTTAAGCAATTATTACAAACAGTATTAAATTATTCATTGGTCATCATGTTAGCTAGCCTGATAATGGTTAATCATCTAACAGCTGAGCTTTCATCATGGTTAGTTGTGTTTGCAGGTATTCATTCATTGCTTGTTGGCATTAATTATTTATTGGTTAAACAACACACTAACAGGATAAAAAATTCACTTACTAGTTGCTGGTAATGAAATTACTTTGGCTGCAAAAAAAATCGCGAAACAGCACGTTTCGCGATTTTAGTTCTTATTTGCTGATTAGCGTTATTCGATTTCGCTAGCTAAATATATCAAATTCATAAATAAACGGTCTGTCATACTACTAACTCCGGTACCATTGGTATAATTACCAACTTTATTTTGAGAGTTAATAATTGCATTATCTGCGAGTAATATATCACCCGATTTCAAGTCAAAAACCACTGTCGGTAAGCCATCTGGATTGACAGCTAACACTTGGCTTTCTTCTGGCATTACTGAGAAGTACCCCTTTGAACCACCGGCCTGATAAAAGCGTGTAACCTCTCCAAAAGGACCTGCAAATATAGCTTGTTGTATTTGAGAGTTTAAACCTTCTGGGTTTTGGGTATTTGGTCCATCTATGTAGCCTTCTCTGGTTACTGTATAACCCCACTTTGAATACACCTTCTCGTCAGTCATATCGGAATCTGATGCTATGATGACAACATTTCCTTTCTTCTCTGACCAATTATATAGCTCTGCAATTTCTGTTTCAGTAAAATCACTGTTGTAAAAACTACCCATAAAGAAGATATCAGTGTTATAGCTTTCAATCGCTTCCTGAGTAATTGAGCCTGATGCCGCAAAATCATGATTAACCGATACTGATTTAGCTACAACCCCACTTTCACCAAAATTTTCTGGACTTGCAAGTTTAGCCATCGGTAAATCAAACAAGTAAGCGTTTAATGTGTAGTTTTGCCATCGTGCCTTTCTTTGCTTATCAATACTCGTAATTACAAGCGACTCTACTCCTGTACTACAAGTAGGCTGCGCATAACATGCAACAGGCTTTAGAGTATTTAGTGCTAAATCGTTTATTCGCACTGGGTATGTCCCCAATGTGCATGTTTTACCCGTTTCAATTGATGCTTTATATAATTTAGTAATATTAAAATTACCTTGATCATTAATGACTTCACGGGAAATTACCAATTCGTCATTTTGATTTAGAGCAGCACCTGTTACCGTCGTTAAACCATGTTCAGATTTTTTTGTTAACTCCAGTGTTTCCGGATCCAATAAAAAAATGCTTGTGGCAGAAATGAGGTAAACCTCACCATTTTTAACAACCATGTCGCCACGCAGAATATCTGAACTACTATCGTAGCCCTTCATATTGCCTAAGAACTGAGTTTCACCTGAATCAATAGCAACCTGGTAAAGCTTACTCCCTTTAGAGCCATAAATAACGTCTTTGTTAGGGTCATAAGCAAGACGGGTCATAGGGTTAGTACGTGCCACTACAGTGTGTTTGCCTGTAGACATATCAACATAGGCGAGTTGTGTAAATCGATACTTGTCGGCTTTTATAGGCAGATCATTTAACTCTTCATCTGATAAGTTGAGAACACTCGTATCCAGTTTATAAGTTAAAGGTCTTGGGGCTGAAACATAATAGAGTCTATTTCGATAGCTATCAAAAGCCATTGCTGCGGATGAGAACTTTGCAGCAGAATGAATGTTAGCCGTTTGCGCTTGCTCATCTAAAGAAAAAACGAAGCCCGAGCTCCCTCTCCCTGAGTTGATTCCATATAACTCACCCGTACATTCAGACGCACTAAGGCCAGCAGGTATTAAGCCTAAAAGGCTAACTGTAGATAATAAAAACTTTTTCATTTTAAATTCCTTTCAATGTAAAAATAACTCACTTCCTGTTCAACTTTATTACTATCCTCCTTAGAATTTTGAACGAAATTGGTATAAAACTCACAAACAAAATCGCGAGGCCATAAGCCTCGCGATTTCAATTAGCGTCTAAAATTACAATTAATCGATTTCACTCGCATAATTGATTAAGTTCATAAATAAACGGTCTGACATGCTCGATACCTCGGTACCATCAGTAAAGTTGTCTTCTTTATTTTGTGTTGTCAGCATACCGCTATCAGCAAGTATTATGTCGCCTGTTGCAGCATCTAAAACAATTGTAGGCAAGCCATCCTGATTTACAGCTAAGACTTGAGTCCCTGAAGGCATTTCAGAGAAGTAGCCTTTTGCGCCACCAGCTTGGAAAAAGCGAGATACTTCACCAAATGGTCCTGCAAAGATTGCCTCTTGAGCTGCACTACCCACTCCTTCTGGGTTTTGTGTATTTGGACCATCAACATAACCATTGCGAGTTACTGTATAGCCCCATTTAGCATATACTTTTTCATCTGGCATATCAGAATCTGCTGCGATGATTACAACATTTCCCTGCTTTTTAGACCAGTTGTAAGCTTCATTTAATTCGCTGTCTGTGAAGTCGCTTTTGTGGAAACTACCAATAAAGAAAACATCGGTGCCATAAGCATCTATCGCAGCTTCAGTAATCGAATTTGCCGCTGCAAAATCATGATTTACAGATACTGTTTTATAAACAGTTCCCTGTTCACCAAAGTTTTCTGTACTTAAAAGCTTCGCAAGTGGTTTATCCATCAAGTGACCATTTAGTGTATAATTTTGCCACGTTGCTTTTCTTTGCATATCAATACTTGTAACAACAAAAGAGTCTGGCTCTACACTACATGTAGCTTGAGCATAGCAAGCAACTGGTTTTGCTGTATTTAGCGCCAAATCATTTATGCGCATCGGGTAGGTTCCCATTGCACACGTTTTGCCAGTCTCAATCGATGCTTTATATAACTTGGTAGTATTATAGTGACCTTGATCGTTTATAATTTCTCTAGAAATTAATAGCTCACCATTTTGATCAAGCGCAGCACCTGTAACAGCAATTAAGCCATGCTCTGATTTTTTCGTTAACTCCAATGTGTTCAAATTAACGGAAAAAATACTCGTAGCACTGATCAAAAATAGTTGGCCATCTTTAAAAACCATATCACCGCGTAAAATATCTGAGCTGTCGCCATAGCCAGTTAAGTTACCAAGTAATGTAGTTTTTCCTGATACAGGATCAACAGTATATAACTTGCTTCCTTTAGAGCCATACATCATGTCAGTATTAGCGTCATAAGCCAGTCGAGTCATTGGATTAGATCGAGAAACTACTGTGTGTTCACCAGTTGCCATATCAACATAAGCAAGCTGAGTATATTTGTATTTAGCCCCCTTAATTGGCAGATCTTTTAACTCATCTTCAGATAAGTTCAAATCACTAGGATCAAGTTTGTAAGTTAGCGGTCGAGGAGCTGAAACATAATATAATCGATCCCTTGCACTATCATAGGCCATAGCAGCAGAAGAAAACTTTGCTTTTGAGTGAATAGCGGCTGTTTGCTCTTGCTCATTTAAAGAAAAAACAATGCCTAGATGGCCGCGACCAGAATTAATTCCATACAACTCACCCGTACATTCATTAGCGACTACATTTGTAGATAAAGCACTTGTGACTGCAAGAACTGAAAGTAGCGATTTTTTCATATTATTACACCTAAAAATTAGGCCGACTAACTAAAATAATTAATAAAAATAATTAAATTACTGCTTTAGCATCAGGCCATTACGTTTAAATTTTGTACGCAATAATTTTATTTCGCTACAGTTCAAACACAATCAGAAATTACTGATTTGTCTCGATTTATTATAAAAACAGACATAACAATTAGCACCAATTATGTAAAACACACTTTAGTATTGACAATGGCTAATAACTTCTGATTTTCTATATTCTCAATGTTTTAATATTCTTACTGCTCCATATTTTCCACACATTTTCTCAGTAGCATAACGGCAAACTTGGTCACCGAAATATTTAATGAAGCTAACTGTAACTTTAATTCTTGCTCTTCTTTCTCTTCCTTGTATGGCTAATACAGATCACATACCGCAGATAGAAGAAATATTTGCCTTAGAGCAGAAAGGAAACCTAAAAAAAGCACTATTGTTAATTGAACAACTACAAAGCAATAACACGCCTGTCGCAAAATCGACGATTGATTTGATAAAAGCCCCCATATTAAGAAAACAAGGGCAATACGAGGCTGCAATAGAGTTACTTTTACCTTTACAGCATATTGCTGAGTTGTCCAAAGAAGAGCATTATCAAATCCAAAAAGAGCTTGGTATCAATTACAGACGTCAAGTTAAAACGACCCAAGCTCAGCAGCATTATATGGCTGCACTCAAACTAGCTTACGAGTTAAAGGATAAAAACAAACAGGCACAAAGCCATAGTAATCTGGGTACCTTATATGACACGTTGAATGACCTAGACCAGTCTATGTTTCAGCAATTAAAAGCACAAAAGCTTTTAATTGGCAGTAAAGATAATGAGTTAATCGCCACCAATTTTTATAATTTAGCAAACCTTTCTCATCGCCTAGATGATCTTGCCCAGTCTGAATACTTCTACAAAAAAGCACTTGAGTTTGATATTAAAACAAAAAATCAAATAAACATTGCAGATACCAGCTTACAGTTGGCAAAGTTAGTTTATAAACGTGGTGACTATGAGCAAGCTTTGCCCTTATTAAAAAATGCCTACTCACGCTTAGCTGATTTAAATGCTTATGAAGGTATGGCAACAGCAAAGCATACGCTAATGCAACTATATTTAAAGCTCGAAAATAAACATATGGCTTTAAGTAGTGCAGATTCAGGCCTCAGAGCAGCACTTAAATCTGGCTCAGCATTGAGTCAAATATATTCATATTTCAATTTAATTGAACTCCACCTGCCACTTAAGAACTCGCAATTGATTGACCTCTATTTAAGTCGTTCAAAAGAACTTATCGAAGGAATTGATAATCGGTTACTAAATAAAAAGCTGCATGGCTACACCGCAGTTTATGCCGAACTTATCGGTGACTACAAACTCGCAACTGAGCAATTGAAGCTTGAAAATAAACTGGGCGAATCTTTGTTTGAAGAACATTTAAATCAAGCCGTTGAAAAAAACAAAAAGCAATTAACAGCAATCGAGCAACAGCAACGTATTGATGATGAAGTGCAAAAAAATAAGCTCACTACTGCACAAATGAATAACCAACGACTAGAAAAACAGATTTGGTTATTGTCTGCGGGTATTGTTTTGTTGTTCACGACTCTTGCGCTCGTGCTTTATTACTTCAAGCATCGAAAAGCGCTATTTAAAGCAAAACTTTATCAATATAACCTGCTTGAAAAAGACAAAATGCTTGCTGATATATCCCATGAATTACGCACCCCTTTAAGCGTATTAAAACTGCATATAGAAGCACTTGAGCTCGATATTCAAGAAAACCGCGATCTAGCCTATAGCAAGATTAATGGCAAAATAGCGCAACTTAACAACCTAATTTCAGATGTGTATCAGTTATCTCAAGCAGAAAACAAGACTCTCGCGCTAAATCTCCAACGCTTAAATGCTGCAAATATCTTTGCTGAGTACGAGCAAGACATGCGTCATTATGTTCGCAGCCACCACCTGACATTTTTTTCAGACATTATTATTGCTAATGATGTTGAGATCACGGTAGATAAACAAAAGCTCGATCAGATCCTTAATAATATTTTTACTAATGCCTGCCTATATACCGACAGCCCAGGTCATGTTCGGCTCAAAGTGAGAACTAACAAGCAAGAGCTGTTTATTCAAGTAGATGATACTTCTCCGGGTGTAGGTAAAGCCCATATAGGCAAACTCTTTGACCGTTTATATCGTGTTGAAGAATCTCGAAGCCGCGCATCAGGAGGCTCAGGTTTGGGGCTATCAATTTGCCAGAGTTTTGTCGAATTAATGTCTGGCAGTATCAGTGCATTACCCGGTAAGTCGGGTGGACTATGTATCCGAATTTTACTGCCTTTAAGCAATAAATAAGCTTCTCCATTTTTCCACCATATTTTATTGCTTAAATAGCATAATAAACTACTATGGAATGGAACCATGTCAGAGTCATTAAAGCATGCTCAATGGGCAAAATCTGTTGAGCGTAAACACCGCCAAAGCAAAGTTAAAAAAGCCAAAAAATCACCTCTTCCTATCTGCGCCGCGCTTGCTTGTGTGCTATTGAGTGCTGGGTTTTATTATGCGAGTTATGAAAAACCGAAAGAGTATCCACCGTTATCTGCAGCTGCGAAACAGCGTATCTCGCAATTTTTTGCCAAACAGTTTTTACTGGGGCAATGGCGCTTAAATAAAATTAACTACTCATCTGATGCAATTCAGGTGTATGTGCAAACGCCAAGCAAAATTGCTCTAGAAGGTGAAGCTTTGAGTCAATATTTACATTACGCTTTATGCCCTGTGGCTAGCAAACGCATTTGGCAAGATATCAAAACAAGGGAATTATCAGTGTATGTGTTTAGCCATTCGATTCGAAAAGGTGATCGAACAGTATGTAATTTAGAAAGCGATGAACGCCAAATCAATTGATTTGACGTTCATCATAGCGATAGCCAGCACCATAAACGGAAGCGACTATCTTAGGAGAGAAATCTAAACTCTTAAGCTTTTTGCGAATATTTTTAATATGGCTGTCGATTACCCGATCGGTAATATCAAAGTTGTTTGGTTGGATATGGTCAAGTATCTGCTGCCTAGAAAAAACACGCTTTGGGGCTTTGTACAAAAGTTTAAATACGTCAAATTCCACTTTTGTTAAACCTAAAGAGACACCTTTAATTTCAACTTCAAGCGCATCTTCTATTAAGCAAATTGCATCAGTCGCTTGCACTACTACATCGGTACTAGGTGCTGACGCACAACGCCTTAGAATAGCTTTAACACGCATCACCAGCTCTGCGCCGCTAAAAGGTTTACAAACATAGTCATCGGCACCATGTTCTAGCCCTTTTAGCCTATCAGCCTCTTCAACTTTAGCAGTTACCATAATAATAGGTACCATAGAAAAAGCGCGGATCTGCTTCATGCACTCCACGCCATCTAAATTAGGTAACATTACATCTAAAATTATCGCATCTGGATTATTTTCTTTAACCCACGACACCACAGCACTGCCATTAGTGATGTGGTGAGTGGTAAAGCCAGATGCATTGAAGAACAACAGCACTTGTTCTGCAATATCTAAGTCGTCTTCAACGACTAATATCTGCGGCATTTCTATTTCCGTTTATATTTTTTTTATTGTTCTAAGTTGTTGCTTCACCATCGCTTTAAGCGTATCTGATAAGGTTTCATCTAATAAAACCATAGTCAGAATATCGTGCAGATCTTCACTATTCATAACCTCATTGAGTAAATCATTTTCAGATTTCGAATTTGGCTGAAAAAAGCTTAACTGCTCGTCATTTGTGTGTTCGCAAAACATTTTCTTTTTATCCATGTTGTTAGCATCAAATATTAAGATGGGCTTCTGCCTCTACTAAATATTAAAACGCAACAATATGGAGCAAATATGGAGTTAGTACGAAATAATGAATTTTTTCTGTTCAACAGTTAGATTCATTCCTAGATTTTAGGTAATAAGCGCTATTTTTTCATTATTTTTCTAAAACTAGGTTAAATTTTCGTATCAATAAAATGATAGGCAATAAAAAAGCAAGCTCGGTAGCTTGCTTTTAAAAGTGTTGAATGGCGCCTTAGAATTAAACGCCTAAATAATCCATAATCCCTTCCGCGGCATTTCGGCCTTCGAAAATAGCCGTTACCACTAAATCTGAGCCGCGGACAATATCGCCACCGGCAAAAATCTTAGGGTTGGTTGTTTGGTGAGTAAATTCACCTTTTTCTGGTGCATTGATACCACCCCAATGATTGATTTCAACACCGTACGGTTCTAACCAATCCATTTTATGAGGTTTAAAACCAAACGCCATGAGCACTTTAGTTGCTTCAATAACATGCTCAGAACCCGCAACTTCTTCAGCACGACGACGACCATTTTCGTCCGGTTCACCAAGTTGGGTTTTCACCATCTTAACACCAGCAACTTTACCATGCTCGTCAACCACAATGCCTTTTGGCTGAACGTTAAAGGTAAACTCAACGCCCTCTTCACGAGCATTTTTAACTTCGCGCTTTGAGCCTGGCATGTTTTCTTCGTCACGACGATACGCACAGGTAACCTGTGTAGCGCCTTGTCGGATAGAGGTTCTAACACAGTCCATTGCTGTATCACCACCGCCTAACACGACAACTTTTTCGTTCGCCATATCGATATAGGCTTGCTTGTCTTCTGCATAGCCCATAACACGGTTTGTGTTACCAATTAAAAACGGCAGTGCATCAAACACACCATCCGCATCTTCGTTTTCAAGGCCTGCACGCATACTTTGATAGGTACCAACACCTAAGAACACGGCATCATATTCTGCCAATATTTCATCAAGGGTAATGTCAACGCCAACTTCAGTGTTTAGCTGAAACTCGACACCCATTTCAGTGAAAATTTCACGACGCTTTTGCATTACTTCTTTTTCAAGTTTGAATGAAGGAATACCAAACGTAAGAAGGCCACCGATTTCTGGGTGACGGTCAAACACCACAGGCTTAACGCCGTTACGTACTAAAATATCCGCACAACCTAAACCTGCAGGGCCAGCACCTATGATAGCCACTTTTTTGTCAGACCATACCACATACGACATATCTGGTTTCCAGCCCATTTTAAAGGCCGTATCAGTGATGTACTTTTCGATATTACCGATAGTGACAGCACCAAACTCTTCTTCAAGTGTGCAAGAGCCTTCACACAAGCGGTCTTGTGGGCACACTCGACCACACACCTCTGGTAAGCTGTTTGTACGATGAGACAGCTCTGCCGCTTCTAAAATGCGGCCAGTACGAATAAGCTTCAACCACTGTGGAATATAGTTATGTACTGGGCATTTCCATTCACAGTACGGATTACCACAATCTAAACAGCGATCCGCTTGTGAGTTAACTTGTGTCTCAGAAAACGGCTCGTAAATTTCTACGAAAGATTGTTTACGTGCTGAAATTGGCTTTTTACGCGGATCAACACGTTGTACATCGATAAACTGGTATACATTTTCGCTCATACTACCCCCTTACTGAGCCTGAACACGAAGCTCTGCGCTACTGCGCGCTCGGTGTCCGAGTAAACTTTTTACATCACTAGACTTTGGCTTAACTAATTTAAACATTGGCATGTATAAATCGAAGTTAGCTAAAATCTGCTCAGCGCGGTTTGAGCCGGTAAGCTCTAAATGCTCAGCAATGAGGCCGCGTAAATGTTCTTGATGTGACGCCAACCCTTCAAGGGTAACAATTTCAACAAGCTCAGGGTTAATGCGTTTTTCAAAGTCGTTGCCTTCATCAAGAATATACGCAAATCCCCCTGTCATACCTGCACCAAAGTTAATACCTACTTTGCCAAGTACGCAAACCACACCACCTGTCATGTATTCACAGCCGTTGTCACCAACACCTTCTACAACCGCTTGTACGCCCGAGTTACGCACTGCAAAACGCTCACCGGCACAGCCTGCAGCAAATAACTTACCGCCTGTTGCACCATATAAACAGGTATTACCGGCAATGGTCGCTTTGTGGCTTTCAAAAGATGAACCCAGCGGCGGGCGAATTACTAGCTTACCGCCAGCCATGCCTTTACCAACATAGTCATTGGCATCACCAACCAGTGTCATTTCAAGGCCACCCGCATTCCATACACCAAATGATTGACCCGCTGTACCATGAAGCTCAACAGAGACAGGATCAGCAGCCATACCTTGGTTACCGTGTTTAGAAGCGATATAGCCAGATAACATAGCGCCCACTGAACGGTCTGTATTGCAAATACGGTTAACCAGTGAGATACCCGATTTTTCGTCAATTGCTTGCTTGGCTTTTTCAAGCAAGGTTTCATTTAGCTGACCTAAGTAGTGTGAGCTATTTGGCGCACTACAATACAGTGTTTCACCCGTTGGGTTATTTGGTACAGCAATCACAGACGACAAATCGACTTTCTTTTGTTTCTCTGTGTTGCCTTCGATTGCTTCAAGTAAATCCAAACGACCAATTAAATCTGTTAAACGAGTTACACCTAGGCTTGCCATAATTTGGCGAGCTTCTTCGGCTATAAACTTAAAATAGTTCATCGCCATCTCTGGTAGGCCATGATAATGCTTTTGGCGCAGCGTATCGTCTTGCGTTGCAACACCAGTCGCACAGTTGTTTAAGTGACAAATACGTAAATATTTACAACCAAGTGCCACCATAGGGCCAGTACCAAAGCCAAAGCTTTCAGCACCTAAAATAGCCGCCTTAATGATATCTAGACCCGTTTTAAGACCACCATCTGTTTGCAAACGAATACGGTGACGTAAACCATTTTCTACCAGCGCTTGCTGGGTTTCAGCAAGACCAAGCTCCCAAGGGCTACCTGCATACTTAACAGAGGTAAGCGGGCTTGCACCTGTGCCACCGTCATAACCAGCAATGGTAATTAAATCTGCATAGGCTTTAGCTACGCCAGTTGCGATAGTACCTACACCCGGCTCAGAAACGAGTTTCACCGAGATCAGTGCATCTGGGTTTACTTGTTTTAAATCGAAAATAAGCTGGGCTAAATCTTCTATCGAGTAAATATCGTGATGCGGCGGAGGCGAAATCAAGGTCACACCTGGCACTGAGTAACGTAATTTTGCAATATACGGCGTTACTTTTTCACCCGGTAATTGACCACCCTCACCTGGTTTTGCACCTTGCGCCACTTTAATCTGAATGACATCAGCGCTACGTAAGTAATGTGGTGTAACACCAAAACGGCCCGAAGCAACTTGCTTAATACGTGAGTTTTTCTCTGTACCGTAGCGAAGCTTGTCTTCACCACCTTCACCAGAGTTTGAACAACCCCCTAAGCGGTTCATTGCAATCGCGAGTGCTTCATGTGCTTCTGGCGATAATGCACCAATACTCATTGCTGCTGAGTCAAAACGTTTGTAAAGCTCAGTTGCTGGCTCTACGTCATCAACACTCACACCGCTTTCAGGAATTTTCACCGCCAACATGTCACGTAAATTGGTGATCGGACGGTTATTTACTAAATCAGCATAAGCCAAGTAATCTTTATAATCCCCAGAGCGCACTGCCTTTTGCAGTGTTTGAATAACATCAGGGTTATAAGCATGGTACTCACCACCGTGAACATATTTTAGTAAGCCACCATGACTTAATAACTTACGTTTACTAAATGCCAGCTTATGAAGTTTACGTTGGTCATCATCAAAATCAGTAAAACACGCCCCTTTGATACGACTAGCTACACCGTTAAAACAGGTTTCTACAACCGCATCTGATAAACCAACTGCCTCAAATAACATCGAGCAGCGGTACGAAGCGACAGTACTGATCCCCATTTTCGACATGATTTTATACAGACCCTTGTTGATCGCATTACGATAAGCAAGCGTTACTTCGCAATAGCTCTTGTTTAAAATCTTTTTGTCACTCATTGCAACTAATGATTCATATGCAAGGTACGGATAAATTGCCGTTGCACCAAAACCAAGTAATACCGCAAACTGATGCGCATCACGGACACTACCCGATTCGATGATGATATTAGATTCACAACGTAAGTTATTATCGACTAAACGCCTTTGAATTGAACCAACCGCCATCGCAGCCGGGATCGGCAAATGCGTTTCGCTAAAGTTACGATCACTTAAAATAAGCATGACACAGCCTGACGCTGCTTTTTCTTGTGCTTCATCACAAATACGTGTGATTGCGTTTTCTAAGCCTTCTTCTAGTGTGTAAGTGATATCAATTTTACAGTAGCTGTAATGCTCATCGTCAGCATTGATCAGCTGTTGCATATCAGCGTACATCAAAATCGGCGTATCAAACTGTAATCGCTTAGCGTGGCCGGTTGTTTCGTTAAATACGTTTTGCTCACTACCAATACAGGTTGCCAGTGACATGACGTGATTTTCACGAAGTGGGTCAATTGGTGGATTGGTTACTTGCGCAAATTTTTGTCGGAAGTAATCAAACAGTGAGCGATGGCCTTCTGACAGTACCGCAAATGGCGTGTCATCACCCATTGAACCTGTTGCTTCTTGACCATTTTCACCCATTACACGAATCACGCTATCAAGTTCTTCGTTGGTGTAGCCAAACATTTTTTGATACTTAAGCAGTGTTTCGTCATCAAAAGAACGGTTACCCGCATCTTTTTCAGATAACTGTTCAAATGGCGTTAAACGCTTAACGTTTGCTTCAAGCCATGCTTTATATGGATGGCGTGACTTAAGATCTTGGTCAATCTCATCTGAATGCCAAATTTTACCTTGATGAGTATCAATAACTAATAACTCACCTGGGCCAACACGGCCTTTTTCAACCACTTCGTCTGGCGCGTAGTCCCAAATACCGACTTCTGATGCAAGGGTAATAAAACCATCTTGGGTAATTACATAACGCGCTGGGCGTAAACCGTTACGGTCAAGGTTACAAGCAGCAAAACGACCGTCAGACATGACAATACCAGCTGGGCCATCCCATGGTTCCATATGCATTGAGTTAAAGTCATAGAATGCACGTAGGTCATCATCCATAGCACGGTTTTTTTGCCATGCTGGCGGCACAAGCATACGCATTGCACGGAATAAATCCATGCCACCGGCTAAGAACAATTCAAGCATATTATCTAAACTTGAAGAGTCAGAGCCACTTTCGTTCACGAATGGTGCTGCTGATTGCAAATCAGGAATAAGTGGTGAGGCAAACTTATACGCACGGGCACGCGCCCATTGGCGGTTACCTTGAATCGTATTAATTTCACCATTATGCGCTAAATAGCGGAATGGTTGCGCCAGTGGCCAACGAGGTTGTGTATTAGTAGAGAAACGTTGGTGGAATACACAAATCGCACTGGTCATGCGAATATCAGCTAGATCTAAATAAAAGTTAGGTAAGTCTACAGGCATCATTAAGCCTTTATAGACAGTAACTAAACCAGATAAGCTGGCAATATAAAAATGTTCATCGTTTTCGAGGCGTTTTTCAGCACGACGACGCGCTACATACAAGCGACGTTCTAAATCTTTTGGACGCCAGCCTTCTGGTGCGCTTACAAAAATTTGTTCAAAGCCGGGTAGTTGTTTTTTTGCAATTGGCCCTAAACATGACGCATCGGTAGGTACTACGCGCCAGCCTTGAATGCTCAAGGTTTCTTTTTCGAGTTCTTCACTCAACACATCTTTAGCTGTTTGCGCAAGTACAGGATCGGCATTTAAAAATACCATGCCAACGGCGTAGTTCTTTCCTAAATGCCAATCATGTTCGCTGGCAATAGCACGAAAGAAGCTATCAGGTTTTTGCATTAATAAACCACAGCCATCACCTGTTTTACCATCTGCAGAAATACCCCCACGGTGCTCCATGCGATCTAAGCCAGTGATTGCTGTTCGAATCAAGCGGTGACTCGCCTGACCATTGACCTGAGCTATTAAGCCAAAGCCACAATTATCTTTTTCTAATTTTGAGTCGTATAACATAGACCCCTCCCCTTGCTACAACGACTAGCGGTTCAGTCTTTTGTGACAGTGCTAGCAGACGAACAAAACTATCGCCAAATACCTCATGAGTCAATAGAGTTTTGAATACATATTCATATTCATGAATATTTCTCACTTAAAGCACTTTTTAAATTCTATGCTATTTTTTTACATTTAGTCGTATTTTACCCGTTATTTTTTTATGACACTGGTGTCAAATTTAACAACTTGTAAAAAAACAATCTAAAAAACCCGCCGATTTACGTTAACGTAAACTGCGCTTTATTTTGAATAATTATTCAAAATATGAATATCAATGCAGTTTTTTACGGGGTCTCGCCTAGCCTAACTGCATCATTATTTACTCTTGGCTTTAGCATAGTTACAAACTACGTATCTGAGCAGACTACCTTAGTCGCAATGACTGAGTTCTTTACCCTTGCGTCAACAATCAGCAATTAAAAAGTGTCCGCAGCGGACACTTTTTCTGTCCGCGGACAGACATTAACTCACTGTTAAAACATAAAATAATTAAAAATCAATAAATTAAAAACTGGCACGCTACTGGTATAGATAAGACATCAGCGAAATTGAGGATTTCAAAATGTTCACTATCAGTTTGTTTATGGCTTCTCCACTTACCATGCTTGCCGTTGGCTTCATGATTGTGTGTTTTGAGAATCGTAAGGAGTTATGATGATTAAGGATACCAGTGCCCAAGATATTACCGTGGCCAAGAAAACCACCATTAAAAAGCCACTTATACTAGCAGCAGGTGTAATACTTGTTGGTGCACTCGGCTTTAAAGCATTGTTTGCCAGTAACGATGGCAGCATCTCGGTTGATGCAGCAAGCCTACAAATTAGTGAAGTAAGCCAAAAGACACTCACCAGAGATGTAGCAGCAAGCGGTAAAATCGTTGCAGCTAATGCGCCAAAGGTTTACAGCCCTGAACGCGGCTTTGTCGATTTAAAAGTTAAAGCCGGTGACAGCGTTGAAGTAAATGAAGTGATCGCAACCGTAACCAGCCCTGAGCTAACCAACGAGCTAAAACAACAACAATCAGTATTAGCGAGATTAGAAGGCGAGTTACAGCGCAAGCAACTTGAAGCGCGTAGACAAAAACTAAGCCTGACTAAAGCGCTCGATTTAGCGCAAGTTGAACTCAATGCTGCAGATAGAGAAAACCGCCGAGCTAAAATCTCAATCGAAAAACATTTAATTAGCCAAATAGATTTAGAAAAAGCCGTTGATGACTTAGCCCGTGCCAAGCTGTCTTATAAGCACGCCGAGCAAGAAGTCAGCTTAGCTAAAGACACCCTCGCATTTGAGCTAAAAGCAGCAGAGCGTGATCTGGCACGTCAGCAACTGATTGTTGATGACTTACTCAGACAAGTAAATGAACTCACTATTACCGCGAGTGTAAACGGCATTGTGGGTAACTTATTAGTGCAACAAAAAGAAGCGGTCACACAAAGCCAACCATTAATGACATTGGTCGATTTAAGTAACTTTGAAGCAGAACTGCAAGTACCAGAAAGCTACGCCAATGAGCTGGGTCTTGGTATGCAAGTTGAGCTTACTTTAGGTGCTCGTCATGTCACAGGCACGCTATCGGCTATATCACCTGAAGTAAATAATCGCGAGGTCACAACCCGCGTACGCTTTGACAATGAGATTTCTGGCATTCGCCAAAACCAACGCTTAACCGCACGTATTTTACTAGAAAATCGCGACGATGTATTACAAGTAAAACGCGGCGCATTCTTACAACAAGGTGGCACCCATGCTTATAAAGTTGACGGTGACATGGCTTATTTAATCGATATAAAAACCGGTGCAAGCAGTATCAATGCTGTCGAGATAATTGAAGGCGTAGAGCCTGGCGATAAGTTAATTATCTCGAACTACGATCGCTTTAAAAAAGCACCCACACTGGTTTTACGCTAACAAATAAAAGGAATAATCAACATGCTTACAATGAACAACATCAGCAAAGTGTATCAAACAGATATGGTACAAACACATGCCCTTCGTGACTTTAATCTTCAAGTAGAAGAAGGTGAATTTATTGCCGTAACGGGCCCAAGTGGCTCAGGAAAAACCACATTTTTAAACATCGCCGGTATGTTAGAACCCTTTAACGAAGGCCAATACATGCTAGACGGTATTGATGTGGGTAAGCTCAACGACAACCAGCGTGCTGACTTACGTAATCAAAAAATTGGTTTTATTTTCCAAGGCTTCAACCTTATTCCAGATTTGAATCTCTATGAGAATATTGAAGTACCACTGCGTTATCGCGGTATCAAAGCCGCCGAGCGTAAGCGCCGAATCGAGCAATGCCTAGAGCAAGTTGGTTTAGCTTCACGCGCTAAACACTTACCGCAACAACTTTCTGGTGGTCAACAACAACGTGTGGCTATTGCCAGAGCCCTTGCAGGTGAACCGCGCTTTTTACTTGCCGATGAGCCAACCGGTAATTTAGATAGTTTAATGGCGCGTCAAGTGATGGAGCTACTTGAGCAAATCAACCGTGATGGTGCAACTATCATCATGGTTACCCATGATCCTGAACTTGCTCGCAGAGCACCACGTAATATCCAAGTTGTTGACGGCCAACTCGCTGACTTCACCTTGTATCAAGGCACTCAAAACCTTAAAGCGGCTGGAGTGTAACCATGTTCCTTCATTATTTAGATTTAAGCTGGCGCAGCTTTAAGCGCACGCCACTTGTGAGCTTTTTAATGGTATTGGCCATAGCCATTGGTATTGGCGTAACCATGACCAGTTTATCTGTGTATCACATGATGTCGGCAGACCCTATTCCTGAAAAAAGTAGTGACCTTTATACAGTACAGCTACAAACCATGGATGAAGGCCGTACGTGGTGGACAGTCGATAACATGCCACTGCAATTAACTTATCAGGATGCCGTTAACCTTAATCAAGCGAATGCGGGTGGCAAACGTGTCACTATGGTTAGAACGGGTTTTTCGGTTTATTTAGACTCAGATAAAGTTAAACCATTTATTGGACAAGCACGCCTAACCACGCCTGATTTTTTCGATATGTTTAACCTATCATTTATTTATGGTGGGGTTTGGAGCGCGCAACAAGAAGCCGATGCAGCCCCTGTTGTGGTGATCAATAAAGAATTAAACGACAAGCTATTCGCAGGTGAAAACCCTGTCGGCAAAATGGTGTACCTTGATGATGCCAGCTACGAAGTTATTGGCGTGATTGATGATTGGGATATCACCACCAAATATTATGATCTGAACAACGGTGCATTTAATAAGACCGAGCAACTATTTTTACCATTTAGCCTAATGAAAGCACGCCAGCTTGAAAACTGGGGTAATACCAATGGTTGGAAGCACGAAAAAACCAATACCTTTAACGATAAGCTCAATTCTGAAATGGTGTGGTTACAATTTTGGGTTGAACTAAAAACACCTGCAGAAAAGCAAGCTTACCAAGACTTTTTAATGGCCTATATGCAAGAGCAACAAAAGCTAGGTCGTTTTAACCGCGAAAAATTAACCGCCACCTTACGCGATGTAAATGAGTGGATGCAGTACAACAATGTCGTTAGCGAAGACAACGAAATTCTGGTTGGCCTAAGCTTTATGTTTTTAGCAGTATGCCTTGCCAATATTTTAGGTTTATTACTAGCGAAATTTTTACGCCGCGCTCCTGAGGTCGGTGTGCGCCGTGCATTAGGTGCCAGCAAACGCCAAATATTCCTTCAACATATTGTTGAGGTCGCGATGTTAGGTTTCTTAGGTGGCATCTTCGGAATTATTTTGGCGCAAGTGGGCTTATTAGGCGTACGTCAAAGCTATAGCTACTACCAAAGCTTAGCCACTATGGATTTAACCATGCTACTCAGCGCACCTGTGATTGCAATTAGCACCTGTGTGATTGCGGGTCTGTACCCTGCTTGGCTGGTATGTAAAACCAACCCTGCTATTTATCTTAAGAGCCAATAAGGAAGACACCCATGTTAGAAATTAAACCTATCTTTCACGCCTTATGCCGCTCAAAAGTTGGCGCTATATTATTACTGATCCAAATTGCCATCACCACTGCAATTGTTAGTAACGCAGCGTTTATTATTCAAGACAGAATTAGCTATTTAAGCCAAGAGACTGGCTACCCTGAACAAGACATTTTTGTTTTTAATGTCATGATGTTTGGCAAAGATGTGTCGCCGTCTCAGCAATATGAGCTTGATGAAGCCATGCTTCGTCAAATACCTGGTGTAGTTGATGCTGCTTATTCGAGTAACACACCGCTTTCGGGCAGTGGCTCTTCGTCAGATTTTAGTTTAAAGCCAGCACCTGAAGAGAGTAAATCAGCGCGTAGCTCTTACATGTTTATCGATGAGCATGGCATTAATACTTATGGTGTAAAACTCATTGCTGGGCGTAATTACACCGAAGACGAAGTGATCGTCACCGATAACTATGATGAGCTTTCAAAAGTAACCGTTGTCACTAAAACCCTACTCGATGAGCTGTTCCCTGACGGCAATGGTTTAGGCCAAACTGTCTATTTTGGTGACATTCCTATGAAAGTAATTGGTGTTGTTGAACTGATGAAAGGCCCATGGCTTAAAGACAGCCGTCCAGATAACGTAGCACTGCTGCCTTTTATTAAGCCTGGTACAAATGCACGCTTTGTGGTTAGAACAGAGCCTGGTCAACGTCAATCAGTCATGAATCGTGTTGAAGAAGCCATGCTGAAAAACTACAACAAACGCGTTATTTCTCGCATTCGTGGCTTAGATGACGATAAAGAGTCATACATGGCTGAAGATACATTAATGATGCGCATGTTGATTGTACTTATTACTATTTTAGTGTTGGTGACGGCCCTGGGTATTTTCGGCCTAACGCTGTTCAATATTAGTAAGCGTACTAAACAAATAGGTACTCGCCGTGCTTTAGGGGCCAGAAAATCGGCCATCATCAGCTACTTCTTAGTTGAAAACGCCATGATATGTATAGTTGGTTTAGTGATTGGTGTGATTGCTGCCGTGTATTTAGGCCAGGTGCTCATGCAGCACTTTTCAATTGCTCAGCTTGATATTAGCTACGTGCTTGCTACGGCGCTGGCAGTGTTCGTTATGAGTTTATTAGCAGTACTTGCACCTGCAAAACGGGCGGCGAATATCTCACCGAGCATTGCAACTCGAACAATTTAGTTCTCCCAACCTATGCTACACTGGATTAACAGTGTAGCATTCATCTTGCACCCTTATTAGGAAAATAACTAAAACAATAATATGGAAAAAATACTTATCGTCGACGATAACCCAGCAATTTTGGATGCATTGTCGTTATTACTCGAAATTCACGGTTTTGATGTTGTTACAGCAAGTAACCCGTTTGAGGCAATTCAAGCCGTACAATACCAACGCATAGCGCTTGTTATTCAAGACATGAACTTCACCGCCGACACCACTTCCGGCGAAGAAGGCAAAGAACTTTTTTATGCCTTACGAGACATTAATCCTCACCTACCGATTATTTTGATCACCGCATGGACAGAGCTTTCTACTGCCGTTGAACTTGTCAAAGCAGGGGCTGCTGATTATTTACCAAAACCATGGGACGATGCCAAGCTACTTACTTGTGTAAATAACCTAATCGAGCTAGGTAAAGCAAAACAGCAAAACGAAACCTTTACACGCCACCAGCAAGAGCGTGACGCATCTGTGCAACAAGCAAATTTGGTGGGCTTGGTTTATAAAAGTACCGCTATGGAGCACATTGTTAATCTTGCGGTTCAAGTGGCTAAATCGGATATTTCAGTGCTGATCACAGGCCCCAACGGCAGTGGTAAAGAGCGAATTGCGCAAATAATACAGGCTAATTCATTATTAGCTGATAAACCCTTTATCACTGTTAATGCGGGTGCTTTGCCAAGCGAGCTTATTGAGGCTGAATTATTTGGTGCCGAAGCGGGCGCCTACACCGGTATTACTAAACAACGCATTGGCCGTTTTGAAGCGGCCGATGGTGGCACCCTATTTTTAGACGAAATTGGTAACTTACCACTTTCTGGGCAAATGAAATTATTACGCATTTTACAAACCGGTGAATTTGAACGTTTAGGTTCAACACAAACTCGTAAAGTGAATGTGCGGGTGATTTCAGCTACCAATGAAGATTTAAGCCATGCAATTAAAACAGGTCAATTTCGTGAAGACCTTTACTACCGCTTAAATGTGATTGAGTTAAATTTACCAAGCCTTGCCCATCGCCCAGATGATATTTTAGCTTTAGTCGCACACTTTTTACCTGAGCGCACACTGTCGCTAAGTACAGAAAAAGCCCTGCTCGCCCATAGTTGGCCGGGTAATGTTCGTGAGCTTGAAAATGCCTGTAAACGCGCTGGCGTTTTAAAACCCACAGGGGTGATTGAGCTTGCTGATTTTGGCTTACAAGTTGAAACAAACAGCCCAACACATACAAGAGCAGAGCCTAATAAACAAGAGATCGAACTTGCCATGCGCGAGTACAAAGGTGTGATTGCTAAAGTGGCTCGCCATTTTGGTTTAAGCCGCCAAGCACTCTACCGCAGGCTTGATAAATTTAAGATTGAATACTAATGCGTTTTTCGTTTCGATATAAAATCATCACTTTGTGTATTGCAGCGTCTGCATTGCCGCTTATATTGGTTTGTTATTTTGCGGGCATAAGCTTGCTTTACAGCCTATTAGCCCTACTCGCTTGCACCTTGATAAGCGGATTTTTTGCCGCGCAATTATCAGCTCCGCTCATTGATGGCATGAACTCGCTCGAAACCGGGCTGCTTAATTTTAAAGATGGTGAGCTGGCTACATTATTAGCCTATGATGGCAGTGATGAGCTAGGTGATTTATGCCGGCTTTATAACCAAACTGCAAAACAGCTTCGCCAAGAAAAGCAATGGATTTATCAGCGTGAGCTAATGCTCGACAAAGTACTGCAAAGCTCGCCACAAGCTGTGCTTTTGACTAACGACCAAGGCTTTATTGTGTATAGCAACCACAGCGCTCGCAGTTTACTCGATGCTAAATCAGCCCTTGAAGGCGCCAAGCTTGAAAACTTATTAGATTCAAGCTGCGAGCAATTAACGCGTGCCATTCACAAAGGCGTTGATGGCTTATTTACCCTCGACAAAGCAGATCAAGAATCACAAACTTGGCATATGGCAACAGGTCGATTATTACTTAATAATCAGTTTCACCAACTGTATGTTTTTAAACAACTGACCCGCGAACTAAGCCGCCAAGAAGTAGAGGTTTGGAAAAAAGTTATTCGTATCATTAGCCATGAGCTAAACAACTCCCTAGGGCCAATGTCGTCGATGCTTCATAGCGCGCAACTTTTAACAAAAGAAGTCGATGAACCACGCTTAAAACGGGTATTTACCACCATTGAAGACCGCATAAAACACCTTAATGAGTTTGTACAAGGCTATGGTAAATTTGCCAAGTTACCCACCCCTCAACTATCAACGATTAACTGGCCTACGCTGATTGAGCAATTAAAAAGTCAGTGGCAAGTCGAGGTTTCACTTGATGAGCGTGTAACAACTGACGCTGATCACACTCAGCTCGAACAATTACTTATAAACTTATTAAAAAATGCCTATGAGTCAGGGTCAAACCCCGAAGATGTCAGCTTAACAGTGCAACAAGAAGCAAGTGGCACACACATCACAGTGAGTGATAAAGGCAAAGGTATGAGTGAAGCTGTAATGGCTAACGCACTTATACCCTTTTACTCCACTAAAGCAACAGGCAGTGGCCTAGGGTTAGCACTTTGCAGGGAAATAGTTGAAGCGCACCACGGGCAAATTAGCTTGCATAACCGCGAGCAAGGTGGATTAAGCGTGCATGTTTTGCTGCCCGCGTAATACGACAGATACAAAAAAGCCGCAATCAGCGGCTTCTTTCAACACTAAATATAATTATTCAGCGTCTTTTTCTTTGTACTTTGCAGCTGTTTCAGTGATTAGTGGCTGTAATTCACCACGTTGAAACATTTCGATGATAATGTCACAACCACCGATAAGCTCGCCTTCTACCCATAACTGTGGGAATGTTGGCCAGTTTGCGTATGCAGGTAACTCTGCACGGATATCTGGGTTAAGTAGAATGTCAACGTAAGCAAACTGCTCACCACACGCCATAAGTGCTTGTGATGCTTGTGAAGAAAAACCACAGTTAGGTAACTTTGGTGATCCTTTCATGTAAAGAAGGATAGGATTTTCAGAAATTTGCTGTTTAATTTTATCGATGGTTTCCATTTACAACCTCAAAAAAGACATTGGCTTACTACATTGGCCTTGAAAAAGTTTCACTGTGGCCTCAGATATATAACTTAAAATCGGCATTCGTAGCCACAATTTTAAATAGTCTTTAGCAATAGCATTGCTGTTTGCTAAAACTTGAGTAAAATACTCAACAATTATAGTAACACTATAATACCACTTGGTATAGGGAAGTACGCTGTTTACCTTGCTATTACCTATAACTGAGTGGACTATCAACCAAGAAGATGGAGATAAAAAATGGCATTTGAACTACCGTCACTACCATACGCAATCGATGCATTAGAGCCACATATTTCAAAAGAGACTCTAGAGTTTCACCACGGTAAACACCACAACACTTACGTTGTGAAATTAAACGGTCTGATCCCAGGCACAGAATTCGAAAACAAATCTCTAGAAGAAATCGTATGTTCTTCAGAAGGTGGCGTATTTAACAATGCTGCACAAATCTGGAACCACACGTTCTACTGGAACAGCCTATCTCCAAACGGCGGTGGCGAGCCTACAGGCGCAATCGCTGACGCGATCAACGCTAAATGGGGTTCTTTCGACGCATTCAAAGAAGCGTTAAACGACAAAGCAGTAAACAACTTCGGTTCAAGCTGGACTTGGTTAGTTAAACTAGCTGACGGCACTCTTGATATCGTTAACACATCAAATGCTGCAACGCCATTAACTGATGAAGGTGTTACTCCAATCCTAACTGTGGATCTTTGGGAACACGCTTACTACATCGATTACCGTAACGTTCGTCCAGATTACCTAAAAGGTTTCTGGGCATTAGTTAACTGGGACTTCGCGAACGCTAACTTCGCTTAATCTTCTGTTACTAGCAGTAATCAAAAAAAGACGCTTCGGCGTCTTTTTTATTGCCAGTGCACGCCCCTTCTAAGTCGCAGCCAAGCCCTCAGCCAAAAAGCGTAATCAAGATGAGCTTTTTTCAATTAAATTCTTAATTTTCTTGCGCAAAAATTCAAAATCGTGACTAAGCTTTAATTAGCCTTTGCTTTTCTCTTAATCTAATTACACGTCATTTTAGCGGGTTTTCGGAGGTCTCTATGAGTATTTTTGAGCATTACCAATCACGATACGAAGCAGCGCAAGAAGAAGAATACAGTATTGAGGAATTTCTCGAGATCTGTAAGAAGGATAAATCAGCTTATGCCAGCGCACCTGAGCGGCTCTTGATGGCCATCGGTGAGCCGGAGATTATCGACACTTCAACCGATGCGCGCTTAAGCAGGCTGTTTTCTAATCGCGTAGTCGCACGCTACCCTGCATTTCACGATTTTTATGGTATGGAAGATGCCATTGAACAAATCGTTTCTTATTTAAAACATGCTGCGCAAGGCTTAGAAGAATGTAAGCAAGTACTGTATTTACTTGGCCCAGTAGGTGGCGGTAAATCATCTATTGCTGAAAAGCTAAAATACTTAATGCAGCAGGTTCCTATTTACTCAATCAAAGACTCGCCTGTTAACGACCACCCTTTAGCGTTATTTGACCCAAATGAAGACGCTGAGCTTTTAGAAAAAGAATACGGCATTAAACCGCGTTATTTAAAAACGGTGATGTCACCGTGGGCTGCAAAACGCTTAAGCGAATTTAACGGTGATATTAGCCAATTTAGAGTTGTTAAGCGCTTCCCATCTATTTTAAATCAAGTCGCGATTGCGAAAACTGAGCCCGGCGATGAAAACAATCAAGACATTTCAGCGTTAGTGGGTAAAGTCGATATTCGCCAGCTTGAGCACTTTGCACAGAACGACCCTGATGCCTATGCCTACTCAGGTGCACTTTGTTTAGCAAACCAAGGCTTAATGGAATTTGTGGAAATGTTTAAAGCGCCAATCAAGGTGCTACACCCACTACTTACAGCCACGCAAGAAGGCAATTACAACGGCACAGAAGGCATTAGTGCCCTGCCGTTCAATGGCATGATTTTAGCTCACTCAAATGAATCTGAGTGGCAAACATTTAAGAACAACAAAAACAATGAAGCATTTTTAGACCGTGTTTACATCGTCAAAGTGCCTTATTGTTTACGTGTTTCTGAAGAAGTTAAAATTTACAACAAACTTCTTGAAAACAGTGAATTACATGATGCACCTTGTGCACCGGGCACATTAAAAACACTGGCACAATTTACCACTCTTTCGCGTATTAAAGAGCCTGAAAACTCAAGTATTTATTCAAAAATGCGGGTGTATGACGGCGAAAGCTTAAAAGATACTGATCCGAAAGCGAAGTCGTATCAAGAATACCGCGATTACGCGGGTGTTGATGAGGGCATGACCGGGCTTTCTACCCGCTTTGCGTTTAAGATCCTATCGCGGGTATTTAACTTCGATACCACTGAAGTGGCAGCCAACCCAGTGCACTTATTCTATGTTCTTGAACAGCAAATTGAGCGAGAGCAATTTACCGCCGATGTTGAAGAGCGTTACTTAAGCCACTTAAAAGGCTACCTCATTCCTCAGTATGTAGAGTTTATCGGGAAAGAGTTACAAACAGCCTATTTAGAGTCTTACTCTGAATATGGGCAAAACATCTTTGACCGCTACGTCACTTATGCAGATTTCTGGATCCAAGATCAAGAATACCGCGACCCAGATACTGGCCAGTTATTTGACCGTGCTGCGCTTAACGCAGAACTTGAGAAGATTGAAAAACCTGCGGGTATTTCAAACCCTAAAGATTTCCGTAATGAGATAGTTAATTTCGTACTGCGGGCGCGTGCCCACAACCAAGGCAAGAATCCGCTTTGGACCAGCTACGAAAAACTTCGCACAGTTATTGAGAAGAAAATGTTCTCAAATACCGAAGATCTGCTGCCGGTTATTTCCTTCAATGCGAAAACCTCTGCAGAAGATCAGAAAAAACACGAAGACTTTGTCAATCGTATGGTTGAGAAAGGCTATACCCAAAAACAAGTACGTTTACTTTCTGAATGGTATTTACGCGTTAGAAAATCGCAGTAAAAAACGTTTGTTTTAAGGGGGTTGTTATGGCGCATTTTATTGACCGACGCCTGAATGGAAAAAACAAAAGTACCTTGAATCGTCAACGATTCATCAGGCGTTATAAAAAACAGATTAAAGAAGCGGTATCTGATGCCATTAATAAGCGCAGCGTAACCGATACCACCAGCGGCGAGAGTATCTCTATTCCGCAACGTGATATCAGTGAGCCTATTTTTCATCAAGGACGTGGTGGCGACCGTGAACAGATCCACCCAGGCAATGACCAGTTTTCTACGGGCGACAAAATCAAGCGCCCGCAAGGAGGCGGTCAAGGTGGTGGTAGCGGCGAAGGTGAAGCCAGTGACTCTGGTGAAGGACAAGACGACTTTGTATTTTCTATTTCAAAAGATGAATACTTAGACTTATTGTTCGAAGATCTTGAACTGCCCAACCTGCAACAAAACCAGCTCGATAAACTGGTGCAAATGAAAACCCATCGCGCTGGTTTTTGTAACGACGGCATGCCAAGCAATATTGATATTGTTCGCTCATTACAAGGCTCGCTCGCTCGAAGAGTGGCGATGACTGCAGGCAAAAAACGTCACCTTGCAGAGCTTGAAGGTCAGCTCGCTCTGCTACAAGCTGAAGAGCAGCCAGACAAGGCAGCCATTGCGTTACTTGAACGTCAGATTGAGGAGCTGCAAAACCGCATAAAAGCAGTACCATTTATTGATAATTACGACTTACGTTTTCGTAATTATGAAAAGCAACCACACCCAACAAGCAAAGCTGTGATGTTTTGTTTAATGGATGTGTCTGGCTCGATGGATCAAGCCACGAAAGACATGGCAAAACGCTTTTATATTCTGCTTTATCAATTTTTAACTCGTAGCTACAAAAATATAGAGGTTGTCTATATTCGTCATCATACCCAAGCGAAAGAAGTTGATGAGCAAGAGTTTTTCTATTCTCAAGAAACGGGTGGCACCATAGTATCAAGTGCATTAAAACTGATGAACGAAATCATCGCTGAACGTTATAACCCTGAAGAGTGGAACATTTACGCAGCGCAAGCCTCTGATGGTGATAACTGGGCTGATGATTCGCCAAACTGTGGCGAAATTTTACGTAATAAACTGTTAAAGGCGGTGCGCTATTACGCCTATATCGAAATTACCGCTCGTGCTCATCAAAGTTTATGGCGAGAGTATCAATCAATAGTGCAAACCCACGACAATTTTGCCATGCAACACATTCGTGGCGTTGAGGACATTTACCCTATTTTCCGTGAATTATTTAAAAAGAATCGTCAGCAGCAAGGCGCCGCATAGCCTTGCCAGTGAGGTAAAGTATGGCCGATAAACGTATTAGCGACGGTCCTGATTGGACATTTGATCTACTAACAGAGTATCAAACTGAGATTGAACGGGTAGCGAAAATTTATAAACTCGATACCTACCCGAATCAAATTGAGGTGATCACTGCTGAACAAATGATGGATGCCTATTCGAGTGTGGGTATGCCGATTGGCTATAGCCACTGGTCGTATGGTAAAAAATTCATTCAAACCGAGCAAAACTATAAGCGTGGGCAAATGGGCCTCGCTTATGAAATTGTTATTAACTCAGATCCTTGCATTGCCTATTTAATGGAAGAAAACACCCTGCCAATGCAAGCCTTGGTAATGGCCCATGCCTGTTATGGTCACAACTCATTTTTTAAAGGCAATTACTTATTTAAAACCTGGACTGATGCCTGCTCAATTATCGATTACTTATTATTTGCCAAAAACTACATTGCCAAGTGCGAAGAGAAATACGGTATTACCGAGGTCGAAAACCTGATTGATTCATGTCATGCATTAATGAATTATGGTGTAGACCGCTACAAGCGCCCGCAACGTATTTCACTTTTTGAAGAGCAAAAACGCCAACAAGAACGTGAAGACTACCTACAATCTCAAGTCAACGAGTTGTGGCGCACAATCCCTACTTCGCAGCAAGAGTCAAAAAAACGTGAGCGCCGTTTTCCTGAAGAGCCACAAGAAAACATTTTGTATTTCATCGAAAAAAATGCGCCGCTGCTAGAGTCATGGCAACGAGAAATAATTCGAATTGTGCGTAAAATTTCGCAATATTTTTACCCACAAAAACAAACTCAAGTGATGAATGAGGGCTGGGCTACGTTTTGGCATTACACCATTTTGAACCATCTGTACGACGAAGGTAAGCTCACCGATGCCTTTATGCTCGAGTTTTTACAAAGTCACACCAATGTGGTGTATCAACCACCCTACAACAGTAATTATTATTCAGGGATCAACCCCTATGCTCTTGGCTTTAACATGATGGTTGATATTCGCCGTATTTGCGAAAACCCAACAGAAGAAGACAAGAAGTGGTTTCCAGAGTATGCCGGCAGTGATTGGTTAGAAACCTTGCACTTTGCAATGCAAAACTTTAAAGACGAGAGCTTTATTAGCCAGTTTTTATCGCCAAAAATTATTCGTGATTTCAAGTTGTTTACGATTATTGATCATGAAAAAGAGCCAACCCTCAATGTCGGTGCCATTCATGATGAAATGGGCTATCACCAGGTGCGTGAAACCCTGTCGGCACAATACAACTTAAGTAATCACGAACCAAATATTCAAGTCTATAATGTTGATATTAGAGGAGATCGTTCACTTACTCTGCGTTATGTACCCCATAACAATATTCCTTTAAACAAGTCTAAAGATGAAGTACTAAAACACCTTTACAGGCTATGGGGCTTTAAGGTAAAACTGGAACAAGAAAGCGCAACAGGTGAAGTTTCATTATTGGGTGAATGCCCAAGCAGTGATGCCCGACACACAACAGAGTAACCAAAATGAATAAAAAGATATTGGTGATCATCGACTCAACGGCCGATGCTAAAACATCTATATTACATGCAAGACAAAAAGCAAAAGGCATGAAGCATATTGATATTGTTGCTTTTAGCTACGAAGATACCAATAACATTTTATTCTCTATTCCACCTGATGAAGCGCTGGCTATTCAAGACAAAGAGCTTGCTAAAGTCCGTGCAGCACTTGGTCCACTTATCAGCGAGTATCTAGATGATGATAGCTATACTTTGCAAACCCTGTGGCATGAAAGCCCAGTACAATGGCTAGCCAATGAGCTTGATACGTCAGATTATGAAATGGTGATTAAAACTCGCCACATCGACGAAGAAACGCAATTTACAGAGCTAGACTGGCAGCTTATTCGCTTTAGCCCGCTGCCACTTTATTTGGCCGCCGATAACAAATGGCGTAACAATACCAATGTGCTGGCAGCCCTTGATTTAGGCAGTGAGAAGGCGACTAAATACTGTTTAAACGAAGCAATTATCAAAGCAGGCTTAGCCTATGCAAAAGACTACGACAGCGAGTTTTATGCCTGTTATACCGTACATGTATCACCGTTTTTACGTGATTTAGGCATTGTATTTTCAGATGAGCAAGTGATTAACGCCTTTGAAAAGCTACCCGTAGCACAGCGAACCTTAATCGAAGCGCACGACTTAAAAGACAAGCTTAAAATCAAAGCCGGTGTGGTTGAGCAAGTGATCCCAAGTGTTGCAGCTAAATTAAATGCTGACTTAGTGATTATGGGTTCGGTGGGTAATACTGGTATTAAAGGTCATTTAATTGGTAATACCGCCGAAAAAGTCATGAAGCTACTTAAAACAGATATTCTTGTTTTACCGCCACTTGGGGTTTAATTTGCTTAACTGAATAGAGTTACTATGAAAAAGGGGCTTAATTGCCCCTTGTTTGTTTATAAATCTGTGTAAGCTGTGACCTTGTTACGGCCGTTTTCTTTTGAGTGATATAAGGCTTTATCGGCGGCTTCAACCCACTTTTCGTAGCGATCAAACTTCTCGTCGAAGCAGGCAAAGCCAATACTGACCGTCAGTTGAATTTGTTTGCCATCAAAGTAAATTGATGAGTTCTCAATGAGTGTTCTTAATCGCTCAGCAAATATATGTGCACCTTCATGATCAGTATCAAGCAAGGTTACCGCAAACTCTTCACCGCCATAGCGACCTGCTAAGTCTGTTTCACGCAGAGTTTTACGCAGTAAGTCTGCAATATGACGCAGCGCCTCATCACCGCCGCGATGGCCATGTTCATCATTGACCTTTTTAAAGTGATCAATATCAAACATTAACAAGGTGCTGCACCCGCCACTGCGCACTATGCGCATGTATTCTTTGCGTAGCTTTTCTTCCCAATAACCACGGTTAGTAAGCTTAGTAAGTGCATCGGTACGGCTCATTTGTTCAAGCTTGCTATTCGCTTCTTCTAGCTCTTTTTTATTCACCGCTTCATCGGTTACATCATAGATAATGATACAGATATGCGATACTTCACCTGTGGTCGTCGTCAGTGGAATAAAAGTGGCATTTTGATACATATGATCCGCTTTACCGGTAATTGGGCGGTAATTCTTAAAACGGAAAATATATGGCTGCTGCTCCCAAATAGTAAATGAGCGATTATTTAAAATGAACACAGACTCAGATTTGCTGCGAAACCACTTTTCATCGATTGATGGAAACAAATCAAACAGGTCTTTATCTTTCACCGCGCTTGGCAATAGGCCAGAATGGTTTTCCATAAACCCATTCCAGATGCATACTTTGTAGTCTCTATCGAGCACCACTAGGCCTACATCAACGGTATTAAACATATCCATTAACCAATGGAGTTCATTCATATTAAAATCGGCTGCAGGCATAGTTTAGTCTTCTAATAAATAAGCTACTTTGTACTTAAGGGTTTTTAATGAGTCCTCGGTGAACAGCAACATCAAATCACAGTTAATATTGTGATTTTCGATGCCATAGCTGATCTCAATCGCCAGCGTTCGTTGCCAGCGAGATTTATTCGCCTTTACTAAATCAGATACATCACAGTGTTGTCCCAGCACCACAGGATGACCTTGGCTAAAACGCATATCTAATTGGTGCGACAGTCCTGTCAGAATAGCCCCTATTAATATGTTACTCACATCCATTAATAGCTCTAATTCAACTTTATCGTTGAGCTCACCCTCATAATTCATTAACGAGGCGATTTCTTTAAAACTTGAATCATTTAACAGCAATAGTGCTTCGCCAGAAACACCGCCGCCAATAAAACCCTGACATACACCTGAGGTTGCGGCATTGGCATCAATCGAGCGCAAAGCCATATCTAGTTCATTGACTTCTAAAACATTTACATTAGGAATAGGAAGCTTTACGAATACATTAAGAAGACGCGCTAATAAGTCTCCAGCTTGCCCCATTGCGACATTGGTGAGTTCTTGGTAGATATCACGCACATCGGGATCAACTTGCTCACCTAGCTTATTAGCAAGACGCTCACGCATGGCTTTATCTTTAATACCATGATGTTCAATAATACTCGCTAGTTTCTCGGCGGAACAAGGTTTTTGAATAAAGTCGATTGCGCCTAACTCAAGCACACGTCGATGAGCATTAGGTTGGATGTCTCCGGATACAACAACAGTGAGAACATGAAGGTCTTGTTCTTGAATGGCTTGCAGTACTTCGTAACCATCCATTTCAGGCATGTTTAAATCGAGAAATAAAATTTCCGGCTGAATTTTTTTGATTTGCTCAATACAGTGAACACCATTTTCAGCAAACTCAATTTTTATATCCCAATCATCGGGTAAAGAGCGTGCTAATTGTCGACGTGCTAACTTTGAATCATCACAAACTAATACCGATGTTGACATATATTCTCTCTAAATCCACACTTTCTAACTAGCAAAAACATTAACTAGTAACTTTATTCTTATTTTTATATGTAAAAAATAGGGTCACAGACACATGTTAATCAAACTAATGGTTATTTACAATTTTAAATTGTACTAATCCTTGGAGCCACTTCATGAGTATAATACACTGAAGTTAAATGCGTTAATTTAAAGGAATTTTATTATGTTACGTCCGCTAATGTTTGCATTAGGCGCTGTGTGCACGTTTAGTTATGCAGGTGATTTATCAGAAAATAGTTTAGACGCAGGTAAGGTTTCAGCCCAGTCTAAACCGGTTACTTTACTAGGGCAAGGTGTTGAAGTTGGCCAACAAGCGCCTAATTTTAAAGTAGTAGATGGCAACTTTACCCCCGTCACACTAGACAACTATCAAGGCCAAGCAGTGCTTTTAAGCGTTGTGCCAAGTTTAGACACAGGTGTATGTAGTATTCAAACCAAACACTTCAATAAAAAAGTAGCTTCAGAATACCCAAGTGTGGCGATGCTGACCTTAAGCGCAGATTTACCGTTCGCACAGAAGCGTTTTTGTAAAGCCGAGAATATAGACAAAATAGTGACCTTATCTGACTCTGTATGGCGTGACTTTGGTAAGAACTACGGTTTGATTATCAAAGATATGGGCTTGTTAACCCGTGCCGTATTTGTGCTCGATAAAGACCATAACATCGTTTACAAGCAGCTTGTCGATAACCTTTCAAAAGAGCCTGATTACGACAGTGCTATTGCGGCATTAAAGAAACTGTAAAAGCGCAATTTTAACTTGCAGTGATACAAACACAAAAAAACCGCCCAAGGCGGTTTTTTCATATCAGCAATTAGGCTATTAACCTAAAAGCTCACCAAGTTGTTGGCTAACAGCTTCAACAGCTTGAGTACCGTCTAATTTGTGGTACTGAGTGTTGCCTGCTTTCGCTTCAGCTTGGTAGTAATCAACTAATGGTTTAGTTTGGTCGTGGTAAATACCTAAACGCTTACGAACTGTTTCTTCAGTGTCGTCATCACGAATGATTAGGTCTTCACCTGTGATGTCATCTTTGCCATCAACTTTAGGTGGGTTATAAACAACGTGATAAACACGACCAGAGCCAGGGTGTACACGACGGCCGCCCATACGCTCAACGATAATTTCATCAGCAACGTCAAATTCGATAACGTGATCAACTACCACGCCATTCTCTTTCATTGCATCTGCTTGAGGAATAGTACGAGGGAAACCGTCTAGTAAGAAACCTTTTTCGCAATCTGGCTTAGCAATGCGCTCTTTAACTAGACCGATAATAATTTCGTCAGATACTAATTGACCTGCATCCATTACTTTTTTAGCTTCAAGACCAAGTGGTGTACCTTCTTTGATTGCTGCACGCAGCATATCGCCCGTAGAAATTTGTGGAATACCGTATTTGTCCATCAAAAACTGAGCTTGAGTACCTTTACCTGCACCCGGCGCGCCCAAAAGAATAATGCGCATATCATTGTCCTCTGTGTGATACTAATCTTAAAAAATGGTCGATCAGTGGAGTTTTGTTTTTAGAGCCTGAATTCTTCCACAACTAAGGCTATACCTCAAGTAACTTATACCAATTGCCTATATTAGCGGCAATAAAAAAGGGAGCCTTGCTCCCTTTTCCAACTCATTGCGCTAAAACGCTTATTTGCTTAAATCTAGCATAAGTTTGTTCAAACGAGTTACAAAGCCTGCAGGGTCTTTTAACGTACCGCGTTCAGCCAGTAATGCTTGATCTAGAAGTACTTGTGACCACTGGGCAAACTTGTCTTCATCTTGTTCAACATTTAAGTGTTTAACAAGCTGATGCTCTGGGTTTAGCTCAAAAATTGGCTTTTGCTCAGGCACTGTTTGACCAACTGATTCCATTAACTTTTGCATTTGCGAGCTCATATCGTGCTCATCAGCAACAACACACGCTGGTGAGTCAGTTAGACGGTGCGTAAAGCGTACGTCTTTAACGTTATCACCTAGTGCAGTTTTAATGCGCTCAACTAAGCCTGCAACTTCTTTTTCTGACTCTTCTTGCGCTTTTTTCGTTTCTTCGTCATCCATGTTGCCTAAATCTAAGTCACCACGGGTAATTGACTGGAATGATTTTTCGTTGAACTCTGTTAAGTAGCTCATCATCCACTCATCAACACGGTCGCTTAATAGCAACACTTCGATGCCCTTCTTACGGAAGATCTCTAGGTGTGGCGAGTTCTTCGCTGCAGCGAATGAATCAGCAACTACATAGTAGATTTTGTCTTGCTCTGGCTTCATACGCTCAATGTATTGCTCAAGCGATACATTTTGAGTGCTTTCATCAGTATGTGTAGAAGCAAAACGCAGTAGCTTAGCAATCGCTTCTTTGTTAGCCGCATCTTCAGCTGGGCCTTCTTTTAACACCTGACCAAACTCGTTCCAGAACGTTTGGTAATCTTCTTCGCGGTTTTTCGCCATACGCTCAAGCATTTTAAGTACGCGCGATGTACACCCTTTACGGATTGCTTGCGTTACTTTGTTGTCTTGTAGGATTTCACGCGACACGTTTAGTGGTAAGTCGTTTGAATCAAGTAAACCTTTCACAAAACGTAAGTAGCTTGGCATGAACTGCTCAGCGTCATCCATGATGAAAACGCGTTGTACATACAGTTTTAAACCTGATTGACGCTCACGGTTCCATAAATCGAATGGTGCTTTTTTCGGGATGTATAACAGGCTTGTGTATTCTGTTTTACCTTCAACCTTGTTATGTGCCCAGCTTAGTGGCTCTTCCCAATCGTGACCGATATGCTTATAAAACTCTTTGTACTCTTCGTCTGTTACTTCTGACTTATCGCGAGTCCAAAGTGCTGTTGCGCGGTTAATACCTTCCCACTCGCCTGGCTGTGCTGGAATTTTCTCGCCGTCAGGACCCTCAGATTCAGGTACCTCTGCTTTATACATCTCAACTGGAATAGAAATATGGTCTGAATATTTAGTTACGATGCTACGTAAACGGAACTCATCAGCAAATTCTGTTTCGTCTTCACGAAGGTGAAGAATAATTTCGGTACCGCGTGATGGTTTATCAATCTCTTGTAATGTGTACTCACCTTCACCTGCAGATTGCCATTCAATACCTTGGCTTTCACCTGCTTTACGCGTACGCACTGTTACTTTGTCAGCAACGATAAATGCTGAGTAAAAACCAACACCAAATTGACCAATCAATTGTGAATCTTTGCTTTGGTCACCAGTTAGGTTTTGGAAAAATTCTGCGGTGCCTGATTTTGCAATTGTACCTAGTGAATTGATCACATCTTCACGGCTCATACCAATACCATTATCAGTAATGGTGACCGTGTTTGCTTCTTTATCGGCACTGATACGTACTTTTAGTTCCGCATCGTTTTCGTATAAATCGCCATTAGAAAGCGCAAGGAAACGTAATTTATCTGCCGCATCTGACGCGTTTGATACAAGCTCACGTAGGAAAATCTCTTTATTAGAGTAAAGAGAGTGAATCATCAAATGTAATAACTTGCCCGTATCAGAGCCAAATTCATGTTTTGTAATGTCTTTTTGTTCTGCCATGGTAATACCCTTAACACTTTTGGTACACAGTTTGGTACACATTATAATTCTTAAGCTTTCGCTTCTGGAATCAATATTGTGTCGGTATATCAACAATTCAAGTATTGAACATGAGAAAAATACGCAATGTGCTCGCCTTGGCTCAGATTTATATTGATAACACTCATTATCTGTTTGTTATGAGTCCAAATCATCAGCTAACAAGTTCAAACACTCATCTTCTGTGTACTCTTTGCCAACAACAGCTGTTTCAGTATGGCCGTAACAAGTCGTCGCTATGCCTACAGGGTCAACATAGCCAGTTAACTCTTGGCCCTCGAAAGTAGCGACTGTGACACCCGCAGCCGCAAGAATGCCGGAAAACCCCAGCGCTATAAGTTTTCCTGCTTTCATAGTTTGTTCTCGAATTTTAGGTATAAAAAAACCCGCAAGATGCGGGTTTAACTAATTACTTACTATTAAAAGTGTCCAAAACGCAATTGCTTAGTAATGACTTGATTTTGAGTAGTGCTAAACTTCAATTCAACTCTAAGGTTTTTCAATAAGAATAAGAACCGATCAAAATCACTCCCGCTCAATCCCCTAGCGGTAATGAGACTATGCGAACTATTAGGACTTACTCCTAATGGCCCTCCAAGCTCTAACCTAATCCCCTTAAAGCTAGTTTTTATTTTGTCCTCGATTTCAATTTGACTAAGTTCTTTACCGCCCAAAAATAATTTGTATTCAAGTTTTATGGCTGCTCCGTTTCCATAGTTGTGAAGGGTGTAGCGATAAAGACCTTCGGGTTTACTATAGTACTCAAGTTTTTCAATGACTGGTTGAATAGAGTTCAAGAATTGCTTTTCATTATGCTTTAAGCCGTTCCAAGCAAATAGAAAAGTAATTAATGCTGCTGAAGTAGCAATCAAATCACTCAGTTTTACTTCGAATGAGAAGCCTTGACCAATAATTACCCCTGCTAGGAAGGTCAATAAAACTGCTAAAACAATCATCTTATCAAACTTCTGCAAGCTTTCTCCTTTTAAGCGTTATAGGTATAAGATTAACATGCAAAGCTTTGTGGGAATATAAAAACAAAAAATCCGCAAAGTCATAAACTAAGCAGATTTCTTCAACATAGAAAATACTATATCAGGATTGGGGGGTTTGCAAGTTCGCTTCACTATTTTTTAATTCCCCGAAAAAGATGTTGAGATGAATGTCACAACTCGAAGTAACTTCATTGTAATGTTCAATACTGATAAGCCCTGTCAAGCGCATTATAAATAAGGCTCGATATACATCCATTGCAAAAACCCTAATATCAAAATCTTCACCTGAATTAGTATGCGTTTTAATAAAAATTCCTATATTAAATATATTTTGAACTATATGTTTAATTTGTTGTTCCAGTTCTACATCTTCGAGTGAGATATCTAACTCTGTTAAAGTATCCAAATCAATTACAGGGAAACCCTCACTAAAAATAAAGTTGTCAGATTCTAAGTTAGCATTTTTAAGTTCGTTGTAAGAATTCTCTGGGAAAGTATACCTGTAAAGCCTTTCTGTATTAATTACTAAACTATCACTCTCAACTTTTGTTGAAAGCCTAAACATTTGTTTACTTAAAGATAACAAGCTATTCAGCTTGCTTTCAAACCTTTTAATATGCTCATGGTAAAGAGAAAAATTTTCCTTCTTTATGTATAGAGATAACTGACTTTCAAGCCTGCTTGATTGCTGTTGCGCTAATTTTAATTGTTCAAAAGCCAACCTTTGCTGCGCATTTGATAATCTAAGCTGCTCAGAAAACTGTAAGCTTCTAGCATATAACCCCAATAATGTCGTTATAGTTACCATTAATACAAAAAATCTAACGGGTAATGCAAACACAGCCTCCACACCTACCCAATTAGATAACTTCATTACATCATAGTTAATTTGATTTCCAACAAATGCAAACTGAGCACCTAATAGCAGTAACGGTAAAATCCAAGTTAACGAAAGAGAAGTTTCAAACCTAAACCTCCACTTTTCATATGCCTTTTCTTGATAACTCTTGTGATTGCTAACTAAATCCAGATTTTCCATAGACTAACCCTTAAACAACACTTTTTACACTTCCTCTGTGCATTCTCACAGAACTAATCACAACCCCTTCAAAAAGGTACTCATCATGCTTTGTAACTTTTACCGGTGGGTATTCTTCGCTTGCAGAAAGCAGTAAGTTATTCTTGAGGTCAGTAATCTTACAAACAAACACACCGTTGTATGCACAAACAATAACATCGCCTTGCTTGACATCAACGCTGCGGTCAATTATGAGTAAGTCACCGTCAAAAATTCCAACTCCTTCCATCGAACGGCCGCTAGCTACTCCATAGAAAGTTGCATCTTTGTTCTTTTCGATTAGGCCGCCGACTCCATTTGGCAAATCTTTAAAGTTATTAGCTTTGTTGAAGTTACTTTCCAATATTAATTCCTTTATGTTTCTGAGCTAAAAATTCTGCCAAGCTTTTGTAAGAACTAAATTGCTCTAAGATTTTAGGTTCACGAATCAAAGGAAGCTGACGAGCGGAACCTAACAGGCTTTCAGAAATGCTCACATAATCAGCGTTCAAATTAGCTCTAAATTTAAACCTGTTTTTTTTACATGCATGAATAAAGTCATGAATATTATCTACTATTTCAGTATTCACATTTGCGATTAAGTGGTAAATATCTTGTTCAATTGTATTTAACTCTATTTTTAAAGATTTAGCATTGCTACGCTCTACTTCAATATCCTCAGCATTAAGCTTGATCACTGCTTCCTCATAACCTTTGAGGTAGAGTTTTGATTCACCTTTTTTTAGGTTGTCACTGTCTTGTACAAGCTGAAAAATTTTTACCTCACTTAACCTCAAATGAAAGCGCTTCAAGTAAAACAAAGATATTTTACTTATTAATTGTAGCTTGTTATCAAACTCCTTTGCCGACTTCCATTCATTTAAATTTATTGCTGCTATTACCAGTAACAAAGTTGTAGCCCAAGATATGAGGCCTGTGAAAATCGCAATCAAAATGTCACTTACCGACCCCCAGTTGCCATTTGTCACTTCGCTATCATAAATCGATGTACATACATATGCTGTAGTTAAAAGGTATAAACCAGTTATCACAGCGACTATAAAATAGTTTTTGTGAGATGTAAGGATATCTTTTCTCCAAAAGCAAAAGTTTTTAAGCATTGTTTTGCTCAACCTTTTCTGCCAAAGCCCTTAGCTTATATGCAATCGTCGCTTTGGTATCATTCTTATTGAAATAAGCCTCTAAATGTTCATTGTCGATATCTAGAGCTAGTGTGAAATTGCAGTAATCGCCAAATCCTACTGGCTGTACTTTTTGTTGGTGAGTTTTTGCTGCATGTTATCTCCTTATTTCATACTGCAATGTATTAGAGCATTAAAATGCCCCTATGCGCATTTAATTGCGCTCAGGTTGCGCAATCAGCAAGATTATATTAATAAGATATTGTTATTTATATAAATTTGCAAGATAAGAGTTGCGCACTAAATTACATTTAATGCGCAACTATTACACTCAGTCGCATTTATACTTATATGAAGAGTCATTGGCAGGATCAAACACAAAATACTTAGTAGGCTTAGGCTCCATCCTAGGGCTTCCTTCAATTTTTGGGTTCGAGCTTTCTGTACATTTGTAAATTCGTCGAGTGACCCCAGGCTTTATGTATTCAGTTGCGTCAACAACCTTTCCATTAGGAAATAAAAAGCATTGTTTAACTGCTATTTTAGTATCACATTGGTTGTAAAAGTATAATTGTGGGTCTCTGGCAGGATCATTATTTAGTCCAGTACCTAAACAGCTTGACTTCCTTTCCTGGGATTTTAAGACTGCGCATTTATCTATCGCGACGGTCTCACCGGACGCTTGAGTAACTAGAGGGAATGAAAGTCCTAAAAAAGCGAAAGAACAGAAAAAGACTTTTTTAAATTTTCTCATTGGATTTTCCTTTTTGGGTAATATCAGTTATTACCTCAACTTAACCAAAACAAACCTCGATATATAATTGAAGTAACTAAAATATAGGTCACTAAATAGAAATAGAAAGCCAATCTAATGGGAAATATTATTAAAGTTGCCCTTTTACTATGCAGCATCCTCCATCTTTTCATGAATGTTTTTAAATATATCCCGCTCCCATTCACTAATTAGCCTCAAAAGCTCTTTAGTTACTTCGTCATGTGCACAACTGTAGCTTTTATGGTTGATACCAATGATTTGGCAACGGCTTCTCTTTGATATTGGCCTACGCCCTCTACCATGGCAGTGAATGCAAATATCAGGGCTTGGACTTGTCGCTTTTTCGCCTGATGCTAAACCGCTGCCATCGCATTCATTACATATATTCTGTACTTGCAAATATGGAGCTTGTTTAAATTCTGATATGACTACTATTTTATCCCTTATAAACCGAAAAAAGCGCCATATAGGCGCTTTGGTGGACAAACATAAGAGGTTAGTAAAACCTTAGTAACACATACTCAAGCATCTTTTTCATTCTGGGTGTGTGCTTTTCTGCATAGATATAGTAGCCCGTTGCACCCATTACAAATTTGGTGCAAAACAGGCTCATTGCGATTAGCCAAACGAGATTTTCTGTGGTCTTAAGCTGATAAAACGTAAATCCAACACCACTGAATAGAATCAGTGCGATAACAATCTCTATACGATTGCGATAGATAAATGAGTGTTTAAAACTCATCTATTCCACCGCAAGAAATATCTATCCCCCAATCAGTATCATCAAATACAGAGAAAGAGTCACAGCTTGTTGTATCAGAAAAGTCACTGTTATCTGTGCCAAATACGTTGCCACCTATATCTACACAATTGCCATTATCAGCATCATTGATAGGTAAACCGGTTGCAGGATTAATCGATGTAGTCGTCATTTTTTAACCTCTTAGAGTGGGTGAGTTCTCTTTAAAAGTTAATGATTTTGTGATAAAAAACAAACTTGTTTGACTGCGAAGCTCAGCAACAAACAGTTTGAATTATCACTTTCTTCTTTTCTATTTATCTCACTATTCACAGACAATATTACTTTGTTTTGTTACGAAGTAGACTTACTTTTTCGTCTGAAAGACATCAAATCCAGCTTAATTCGGAACGAAATTAGGCAATAAAAAGCGTCTCAGAATGAGACCAATAAGTCGCGTAATGTGCCGTAGGCGAAGCCGAAGAAACATGGAGCAGCGCGAATGTACAGCTGGTCTGTACTCACCGCGATGATGTTTCGCCCTAGCGAAATTCGGTTGAAATTTGGTACAAATTGAAAAGCGAACCACCTTTTCGATAGAAAAGTAAGCGATATGATGAAGGCGGATAATGGGGCACCCATCGCCTGTTCATAAAGCGGCATTGTGGCGGTGAGTACAGAGCGTAGCTCGGTACATTCGCGCTATGGCTTAATACGCTAGAGCGGTAGCTCGTCGAGTCAGCTCGTTGCGGAGCAACATCAGAGATGACGGGCGTTTTAAGCCATATGTTTGAACAACAACGTTGTGAAGACATCAGCTGAAAGCTGCCTGTTGTTGCGATAATCATCGCGACAACTCTGCCGGGCACGCGTACAAAGCATCCCGGTAGGAAAAACGGCAAACAATCGCTAAAAAGCGATAATTTGCAAGGTGGGTTGTTAGTTAAAGATTCAAACTAACAACCTGGGTCTTTAAACATGACAAGCATTCAAAACAACAATACCAGTAGCCAACTGCAGCTCGCCTACCCTCGCTATTTTGATATTGATATGCGCTACTATGAAGGTGCAAACAATCATCAAAAGTTCACCAATCGCTTGAGGCTTTCGGTCCTTATTGCCATTCGATTTACTATCATTACACCGGGCCTTGTGAGTTGGCTTTATAGCATCTCACACCGATTAGCCTTGGAGCATTTAAATAGACTCACTAGCGATGGCTTTTTAAAGCTTGTTAAAACACATCGCAGCCCCGATGGGCGCGTCTATGTTCCAACCTACAGTGCTGCAAAGTACGCTGAAGAAATAATGAATATTGATGTGTACTTCAGAGCCAATACCAACCCCGCCTTACAGTTTAACCATAACAACGTAATGCATAACTTAATTAACGCCTTTGTGATGCTAAGAGGCATTCACAATTATCACAGTGATGGCACCTACGCCCCCATGTGGCAAAGCTTTATAACTGAACCCGAATTCAAACGTGCCAATACAAGCACAGAGACCCGAACAGTCGATGGCGCAGTTCGCTTAATAGATGGCTCAATTGCAGCCATAGAAGTCGAACACTCCTTTAAGAACAAAGCAGCACGGCAAGCCATTCTTCTAAAATACCTATCCTCACTTAAAAATGGCGACTACGACAAAGTGTTTTTATTCTCCCATTCGCAGCAAATTTTTGACGACATAAAGCGACTGCATGAACAATTATTCGAAGAAATGACAACACGGTTCAATAAGAAAGCTCGCCACCCTCTACTATCGCCTGAAGATGTCGAGTTACTGCAGTCATCTATTATCTACCGAACCAAGCTATGCGATGAAATAAGTGAGAGGTTTTATAATGACTAAGTGAGTTTCGGCATGGGCAGAGTCATAAGGGCATAACCCGTTACTGGACAAAAACGCGCTAGAGTATTTGTTCGGTAACGCCCCAAAAAGGGGCTGATAATGCTTGGCTAAAACTAGCGACGAAAGAGCGCAAGCCTGGTGTTTTGCGTCCTTTGGTTAAAGCGTTTGTTATAACTCATTGACATAATAGCCCTAGACTAATTAACCCAAATACGCAGGGCAAGCCTATATCAATTGTGAAGAACTTAACTCTTTGCTGTTTACCATAAAGCCAAAACCAGCTTTCAAACCTCGCAATACGAGCGAAGTCATTATTTAATTGATTTGACCAATGAGTTTGCACAAAAATTTTTATTTCATCTAACTTTTCTTCTAATTCATATCTTTTGACACTGTCATCATTGATGTTTCTTAATTGCTGCTCTACTTGCCGAGGGATATCTTGAAATAAATTTTGTAGCTTCCCTGCATGATATATAGGTTCATCATCTAAGCACTTAAGAAAACGGAATGCCAACTCTTTTCGGTGAGCAGAATTTGGATCACTTGGGTGACCAACAGTTAAATTTAAACGCCACTTAATTACCTCATTCCACGCAGACCAAGTAAATGAAATTAAAAAGTAAGTAATTAAAACGGTAAAAATAATATCTAATTCATTTCGCTCCAACCCCGAAATAAACAGGAATGGTGTTCGAGTTGCATTTATGCCTAAATCAAAAAATATGAAGCAACACGCTAAGAAAGACGAAACAAGTAAGTTTCGACGAGTCTTAATAGTTGGCTCTGAAAATTCAACAAAAGGAAATTTTTCGTATGAATTTCTGGCGTCAGAATTAATAGGCTTGAAAGTTGGCACGATATTCCTTGTGAGTTATAAGGCTTGCCGTAAACGGCGAAAAATATCAGGCTAAATTTAGCGACGAAGGAGCGCAAGCCTGCTGTTTTACGTCCACGGTTTAACGGTCTTGTTATAGCGCTATATATCTAATCCGTCCATTGGGCACAATATTTCATCTTTGATGTTTTCAAGATCTGCATTTTTTAGAAAGAAATAAAATGTAGAATCGACAATTTTTAATTGCCGAGAATTTGAATCATATGCGATGACTGGGGGACGGATACCTTTGCTTGATTGTAATTCAGTTAGTCCTTTAAGAGCCCTAGTCAATAAGTTACCATTTAAAGTCTCTTTCCTGTGGTGTATTTGCTTCAAAGAATGAAGAAGAGCTTCTTTACTTATACCACCATTAACACCATGAAATCCTAGTTCCAAAATATGCTTCACTATATAATAGTGAAGAAAATACGGCATTGGTTTATCCGAAGAAATAGAGACCCCCTGTCCGCATGCCATAGATTCTAAATTTCTTAGATGCCTACCGGAATACTCTTCTGTTTTCGCTTGGATAGCTTGATTATAAAATTCAGTGTTATCTATAAATTTTTTTTCTAATTGCTTTTTGGTTACACCACTTTTTATGCAGGTATTTTTTAAAAGCTCTTGGAACACACCAACACTACCAAATGCATTTTCAATACAGCTCGTCAAAATCGCAGTTGAGAATGTAATATTAAGAATCTCTGAACCTTTAGCTGCAATTGCTTTAAAATCGTCTTCAAGCCAAGGTTCAACTGGGATCTCAAAAATCCGATCTTGGAGTTCATCATTAAATTGAGCTAGTCTGTTTGCTTCTTTCCAAACACCTAAGATTATGAACCTTACCCTTAAATCCTGAAATGTCCTTAAATCGTAGGCAAACGTTCTTTGCAGTTCCTCTGGAAGATAATGGAAGTTTTCTAAAATAATAACTTTTTTATGACCAACTCTATGAATTAAATCAGCAACATCATCAGGCAATTCTAAGTTAAATTCTATTTCATCGTATTGCTCTTCAAGTTTTTTGTTTTTATCTTTTTCTATACCTACTTCCACTTTACCTTTTAAAATCATAGCTACAGCACCTTGGATAGAGGCTTTTGACTTTATCTTTGTGGAATCACCAGTTCCCTCAGAGAAGGAAGTTTTTAAAATAACATCTGACTTTCGCAGTATAGATTGGTAAATATCTTTTAGAGTTGTCTTTGGAGACAAGCTGATAAGTATATTTTCTTCATATTTAATGTATTTTTTGACTAAAGCTGTCTTTCCTTGTTTGGATGCTCCATAAACAATAATTTGTTTGTCAGTACGAAGTGCATCTTTAAACTTATCGTCAACTTGTTCCCTTTCTACGTGACTTTCAACCTGCTTACCACTAACTCCAAATACTTCTTCTACATTCACTGATACTACTTCCTTTTATGATGATTCGACCAATTTTAATTGCGCTATAACAATTTATAGTGCGAGCTTCGCGCAACTTTCTGTCGATGTCACGCGCATGTATTACATCCATTAATAAATCTATTATTAACAAATAAAGAGATGCATTGCTAACTATAATATTTTTATTGGCACTAAATAAATTCAGAAAAAAGAAAAATACTCCCGTCTCTCATTTTCTTCGATATATGCGCGTGCTACACAGTTTGGAAATCAATTAACTACTATTCTAAGCCAATCTCAATATCTGGTTATTTTTAAAAGTAGCCCTATAAAGGGTTTGCCTAAACACGTTTTGGGGCAAAGGCGAGTTATATTTAAACCCCTGCTCGGTGCAGACATTGGTAACGCCGCATAATAATGTGCACAATGCGGTCACAAAACTTAACAAGACCAACGTAAACACAAAACCCAACAATAGAATGAGAAATACCAAGCGTTGGGAATTACTCTTAAATGCTTTGTTCTGTGTCTTTTATCAGTTCAAGATAATATACGGCTAAGCTATCAATCAGTTTACTGACAAGATTTTGCATTTCCCTAACCACTGGCTTAAAGTCAGAGCTAATTTCTTCTCGTACCAAAGCCGTAATTTTTTCAGGTGCCATGATTTTGGAGACCTCTGACACAAAATTTCCCTCATCACTTTCCATTACTTGAATGACGATCAGGTTCTTAGATGAAAAACCCTCTTGATGTGCAATCCTATTTCGAGCTGCCCTTAGTGTAGAAACTGATTTATTAAGTTTTTTTAAAAATTCAGCGGTTTTAGGGTAGTTCTCTCGCATATGTTCAAACACGAATTTGTTCCCACCTAAACGCTCCATCAGATTCTTATCCAACAAAACTGCTGTACCAACGAATAAATGACATCGGTCTACTACGCTAGTTAATCTAAGTAAAAAGTTTTCAGCATGAAAAGCATAATGCTCTGACAAATCAAAATTTGAATCATCAAATTTATCTTTTCCCAAATACTCTAGTGACAGACTTAGCGTTTTAAACGCATTGTCTATTTCCAGCACTCTCGCATAGACATCATGTGCATATTTTTGTTTTTCTGTTACTTTTGCACTGGCTTGCCCATTTTCTTGGGCTTCCAACATTGCCTTTAGGTATTCAGACACCAATGGAAGCAAAAGCTTAATATTACTATTTGAAGTATTAATATGAACCTCCTACGTCCACTGACATATAACGCCTTGCTCACCAAGTAAATTAGGAGCTTAGCTGGTAATTTATCAGAGTGCAGCAACTTGTCATGCATTTACTAGCTCGATTTTATCGAGGTGCAATAATCGTTTTTTAAAATCCGCGTCACCCAACTCTATATTCCAGCGTCTCTCCATGAACCGGAGAAGATCCAAACCACGTTTTAAAATTTCCAGTGATGTCCACTCATTATTTTGTGCTACCTCATTTTCTGAGACCGAGCCGTTGTAATAACCAACACCAACGCCATTATTAACCTTTAGAAGAAAGCTATCGTTTTGTAGAGCAGAGTTTTTAGAGCGAGAGAGTGGTAACAGATTACCCAAAGAGTGGGTTAAATATCGCTGCTCCTGTTCATTAAAATGGCCAAAGCGATCCTCCCAATAGGTATCATCAGGTGTTTGAGGGAAGATATGCTCCAACGTCACATGGTCTTTTTTACTGGTTTTCAATACATCCCAAGTGAGTTTACTGCTCGCCTGTTTACCTTTCTCTTTGAGCCAGTATTCGTGCTCATACAGGAAGTATCGAATACCATCCCAGTGATAAAAACCATCCCTGTCCAATTCATACTTCTCTTCGATGTGAGCAAGAAATTTCTCCGGGTCATAATAGCGATCAACCCAATTGTTTATAGTCTCCACCACCTCACTAATCGATTTAATCCCAATCAAGAGATCCCGCGACATACTGAAGAATTCTGTATCACCTGTATTCGAACGACGTTGGCTAAGGTTAAAAAGTGTGAAGTTATAGCGTTCAGCAGTTGCGAGAAGCTTACTAATCATATCGTCATCTTGCTTGGAGACAAATGAAGATAGAATCAGGGGTTTGAAAGATCTAAAACTCAAGCGCTCTAAACGGTCTAGCCACAGCTTTTGAGATTCGGTCAGTTGATTACCCTGAGTGAAATAGGGATCATGCATATAGAACCAGTAGACAATAGACTGCTGAAGACTTTTCACATAATCAGAGATCTCTTCAATTTTAAGATGTTCTTCGACTTTTTTAGGGTGAGTAATATTGCGGGCATTAAATTTCTCATCCAGCAGGAACTTAATGTAGTCATCCCCTTTCCGACGAGTATATTTAAAATACATTGTCCAATGGTTCCGCAAAAAGAGGTTATCACTGAGCGGAACATCAGGATTCTTACCCAAGTATTCATACATGGTTTTCCACGCATCATTGATATTGATCCTTAATTGTTCTCGCCCATCATTATCCTTAAATAGGGTCGAAAGATAGATCAACCTATTCTTGAGAAGCTCCAAACTGGTAAGCGGCTTACCCCGGTTATTCATTGTCTCGAAAGTAACAAATACATCAATCTCTTCATCAATTTCGTACAGATTGAATTTCAGTTTCTGCGTAAGTTTCTTATAAACTAAAGCAATCTTATCAACCGACATTCCAGATAGACGCTCTTTAAAGTAACGTTTGGCAAAGCTTAGATTACGCGTATAGAGCGTTTCTAGAAACTGATTTGAACCGGAATGCTCACCAAATATCTTCGTTTTCATGTATTCATCACTGGGATTATCTTTCTCATACCCAAAGATGAAACTCTGTTGCAACTTATTATCCGCTTCATAAAATATGAACTGCTTACGGATAGAGGCGATAGATTGATAATTTAGCTCTGCGTCATCACCGACCGACTCAAGGATTGCCTGCAATAGGATCATTGACGTGGTTAAACGCTGTTGGCCGTCAACAACATAAAATGGGCGAAAGCCTATACCTTCTATTAACCACAGGTCTTTCTCCCAGCGCTGATACAAACTGGATTTTACCGGCTCTAGTGTGATTACACCTGTATAGTGAATTCTATCGGATTCGAGCTGAAGAATATCTTCCCAAAAGTCCTCAACCTGGTGCTCCTTCCAAGCGTAGCCGCGTTGATAATCGGGAATACGCAGTAAACGCCGCTCAACAATTTCACTTAAGCTATTCAGTTTCATAATCAAAGTTCCATTTAAAATAAATACCAACGCCTTAATATAAGGCGAAAAATAGCAGGCTAAACTAAGCGAAGAATGAGCGCAAGTTTGCTGTGGTTTATTCTCTTTTTAATCTTTTGGAATTTAAATCTTTTTTGAGTAAGTCCGCTAATTCGGAGTGCTTTTCCCAACACTTTGGTGTGTATTCTTTAGCTGTTTGGTCTATTTCTTCTTCCCATTCCTTTCGTTTCTCAAGTCTCCATTTTTTCTCATGATCTTCCTCAAACTTTGGAATGAACTCTTCTGGAGGTGACGGTAAATTATTTACCATATCAATTATTGAGCTTCTCACTGCATTGAATGCTTTTCTGATATCTTCTGTAGAGTGAAGCCTTAATTTAACTTCTACTTTATAAAACTTTTCTAATTGTGCGTCAGTATCGCGACCTTTATTTCTAATTAATCGTTCGCTAGTATGAAGTACCTCTTCATATAAAGCAGACAAATCATTAAGCTCTTTTTCCAAAAGCCTAACTTGATCGGCTCTTTCTTGCCTTTCTCTTGCATTTTTTGAAGTTATAAACGCATTAAGAAGCATTGCGCTACCAGCAATAACTGCTCCTAATACTGTTCCAATAATTGCTTCCATATACTACAAACTCTCCTTACCACATTACAATTAAATTACGAGCTATTGGGTCATCTTTCTGCTGCAGTCTGTCTAGTTTTGCCCTATGATCATTGATTGCAAATTTAGGAAGTACTTACCAGCATTGAGTTTATATTACATTACCCAAAATGTGGGCACTACAAAAACGACCCATTTGGTCGTTTTCTTGACTATGGAAGAAACTTAATGATTATGGATATATAAAAAGTAATTTAGGTGGAAGGATGAACGTCAGCTTTTTGCCCTAAGCCATCTTTAGAGAATTTATATTAACTCATTGTGGGGCAAAGGCGAGTTATATTTATAACCCGTCGATGGACTAAAACGTTTTAGTTCATCGGCTGTATTAGGCGAATTTCATATAAAAATTTCTATGCGGCAAAGCCCATCTAAGGAGCAAATAATTAGCTTGGCTAAAATCTGAAACGAAATGACAAATGCCAAGCTTTATTTGTCCCGCTTTGGTTGCTTGTGAGCAGTACATTACACTGTAGTAATGTTGCTCCCCTTAAACCACAAACAATCATTGCCTGAATCTATTTCGTTGGATAATTCATCGAATGGGTCCAAGCTTAAATAAACCAAATTGTTACGTATAATGAGTTTACAATGGCTAATGTAACTAGCTGAAAAGTCTTCGTAAAGTGAATACTCTGCAAGCTGACTTATTCTAAAGGAAGAAATAATTCCATCGTTTGAAACAAGGGAGATTTCGGCAAAGTTATTAGATGTATCCCAATCATACCCAATAATGATCTGAGAAAGCATTTTATCTCTGAAATAAGATGAATCCATTAAACTTTCCTTGTACTTTTAACGCCCACTTAATAGACAATGTGCTGAATGGGTTTTGAGGTGCTTGTTATGTTAGCGTTGATAGATAACTTCTTTAACTATACTTGGACCGCAGTCTTCGCCAAACCCCACTACAATATAGTCTTTTCTTATTAAGCTAGCATCAATACTATACCAAGCCACAAGCTGCTCACCTTCATGAAATACTTTTAAAGGGGCGGTAAATTTTGGCTCTTCAATACTGTCAGAAACAAGCAAAACTGCATTCAAGCTCTGATTTTCTATACTGTCGGGAAGGTTAATTGTAACGAAGTAATTATATCTGTTTAAAGTGCTTTCTATACTTACTTTTTTGCTATGAAGGTCGTTATATTGTTGTTCGGCTGCATCGTTTACAATACAAGAATCTGCATTTGCAAAGAATGCTATTGAGCTAAGAAACAAAATAATAAATTTCACTATTAGACCTCGAATGAAACATAAATACTTTTTGTCCTTACCTTAATTTGAGTTAATCAGGACTCTTAACCTTTATTAAAAGCCTACTGTTCTGTGAAACCTAGATGTTACATTGAAACAATCAAATAATGTATTGATTGTCACCTACTTGTTCAGCATGTGATGTCAGTCTAGAGCCATTTTCGCTCACAGCCGAACCTCGCTAAAGTGCCAAAAGCGGGCGCTGATAGCCACGCTCTGCGGCAACTTTGGAGCGCAGCAGAAAGTTTGTCCGGAAGCAACGCTTTGCTAAGCATTTCCTAGTGAACCAAAGACTGTCTTTCGTAATAAAACTCTTATTTACTTATGTCCTTAATGACTAACTTAGCTGAAGTTATATCTGTCATAAGTTCGTAACTCTACCCAAGGACCAATCCATCGCGCAGGTTGTTTAATTCAGATATCGCCTTTTCAATTTGTTGCCGCTGTTCAATATTCGCTTTTGATGTACTCTGTAAGTCTTGTAATGCTTCAGAAACATGGCAAATTTCAGTCGTATAGAAAGATGTTGATAACTCGTCCATACGTTTAACAAACTCAATTTTCAACTCAAGAAATATTTCCCGATAATTCTTCCTAATATCGCGTCTAGCAGCTATAAGGTTTGCGGCGCGTTTCTCTTGTTGAATATCGTCGTTGATTTGTACGACTACGCCTATTAACGCCATAACCGGCCCAATAAACTTCGCAGCTGAGCCAATTTTTTCAGCAATATTAATAGCTTGATAAGGTTTAAATTTGGCGCCAAAAAAGTGTCCTATCTCTAGGACTGCTTTGTGGAGATTACTGCCCGATGCAGCTTTCATCCCTTCTTTAGCAGTCTTATTTAGTGCCTGATTTGATAACCATGAGAATCCTTTCTCTGCAGACTTAAGAGCTTGCTGTGTTTTGACCGAACTCTCATGCTTATCTCCGATATTATGCGTTTCAATATCAATATCTGCATTAGCATTAAGTTGATCTGTAGCTTGAAAATGATCGCTCAAAACCGCTTTGAGTGACTCTGCTAACGGGCTTGTATTCAGATCTTGCAGATCAGATTCAAGAGTACTTAAAGCTGAATAGACAATTTTCTCAATTTTCAGCTGGGTTTGCTTAACTTCAGCAAGAACATCATCTGCAGAGCGCAGCTGTCTTTGCTTAAAATCCGCCTCGTTGAGGTCATCATCCACAGACTCCGCCAGCTCATCACCAATAAGTAGAATATTTTGCTCCATTTCAGATAAATTGCCATCAAACTGCTCTTGAAGCTGCTTTTGACTAGACTTTAATCTCCTAATCTTTTGCTGAAGCAGCTCAACCAGAGCTTCCTGCGTCGGATCTTCAGCGGCCAACTTACCCAGTAACTCTTCTAACTGAGTGTGTATAGCGCCTAGCGGTGTAGTCAACTTTCCTAGCAAACCTCGCTCTTGTGAAAATTTGTCAATAGCTTCGATAAAGCCACTAAAATTAGATAGAGCCATTAACTCTGCTCTATCTTCTTCACCCTCTTCTTCTAATGACTCGAAATATGACTCTGCATCAACAAATACAATAGGAAAGTCTTCCGGTATTCTGGGTTCTAAAACTTCAGCAATCCCATTTAATTTGGTCTCCACTGTACCTGAATCGCGTTGAGATTTATTTACTACCAGAAGAATTTCTTTTTCTCTTCCTTTTGTAAAGCATAGATCTCTAAATGCAGCCCCAACAACATCATCAAACAGTTCATTTGTAATCACGTAAACCAACAAATCCGCCTGATCCATCGCTATAAATGATGCTTCATCATGCTGCTCCCTTTCACCTGCAAGAATGCCAGGGGTATCCCATACAACCAAATCTTTGTAGTCATACTTAATCACTTGATCGGTTGTCACGCCTGAGTCAATGGGAATGTCATCAAGTCCTGTTAATCCTTTAATTAGAGAAGATTTTCCAGAACTATATTGGCCAACAAAAGCGATATTTAGCTTTGAATTTTGATACTCATCTTGATCCGGAAAACTGAGACCAAGTTCAGTTAACTCAATTCTCTTAGACAAATCAGCAATAAATGCCGATATTATTTGCTTAGCCTGGTTAAACTTCAACTCTTCCATTAATGACAAACCTCACTCATTTAATACATTGGTTTTGCAGATAACTTGATATTACAAATAGCAGCAGCCAACATAATATTGCGCCCCTGCTTTCCAATAATCCGTCCAAGATCTTCTTCTTTAACAAAAATGAAGTACTCTCCATTTTCTCCTTCGACTCGAGCCTTAACTTTTCTAAGACCTAATATATAAGAAAGCATCTTCTCTATCGAGTTTTCGTATACCACTCTAACACGCTCACCCAAAAGTGTCTGCAACGACGAGAGTAGCTCAGGCTCTTTAAAATGATTGGTGACGGTGAAATAGCAAGCGTAACCGGGTTGGCGGACTATGCGTTTAAACCGTGGTTTTTGATAATCATCTGAAGCCACGATATCCATAGTCCGAAGCAAGTACCTTTCGTTTATGTCATATTCTAATTGATCAAGCTGGAGAAGCGCTTTTTCTAAAGACTGAATAAACCTATCAAGCCCAATGCAGATCTCATTTAAGTCCGATTTAACCTGAAATATCTGATTTGGTTCGATATCATAGTGAAACCAATTTGTGATTTCTTTAATCGAATTATCCCGCTGCACTGCTATTTCATCACGAATCCCTTTAGTTCGACTACGCTTTTCCATTTGTAGTTTCTTGTCTTTTGAATCCGAGAACATTTGAAATATACTAAACACGAAAGCTACACCTGCTAGTACCCAACCAATGGGATTCCAGCTATTTACAAAAGCAATGGCAGAAAGAACACCCAACCCAGCTGCAGCCCAACCATTTATGCGCTTATAATCATAAGGATCAAATGACTTTTTACCTCCTTCTATAATTAGCTTGCCACGAAGCTCAATATTCTTAACCATATCCCGATTGAATTGTTCAAGATCAGCAGCAAGCTCTTCAGCTATATTATTTGCCACATTTTTGCAGCGTTCTTCTAAAGCAAAAGAAGCAATGTGTTCTTCCAGTCTATTGCCAAAATACTTATACTGAATATTGTCATCAACAAAACTTGATACTGACTTCATTAATGGAACAAAAGCTCGTCCGACATCTTTTTCAATCTTATCCGGCACCCGTTTTGATTGGCGTTCGTGCCATTTATAAACACGCTTCTGGGTATTAGCGTATTCCTTGAGCAGCCCTTTAACTGATTCTTTCTGGGAATGAATCAATGTATCTAGATCATCCGTATGAGTTAATGTCGAACCTAATAGTGTTTGAACTCGCCTAGCACGGCCTTTATGCGTAATTTCATCTGTTAATAGAGTTAGGAGATTATCCATTCGACTGACTAGATAAAGCTCTTCTTTTTGATCACTATAGGCCTCCTGAGTCGACAAAAAGGCTGCTTGAGCGTGTATAGGGACAATATGGATGAATCTTGGGTTCATCCCCAGCTTTGCAGCTTGGTTTCGCAACCTTTCCTTGTGCCCTTCGAGGGCTGAAGCATTGTAGATATAGCTATCGGGATCTTTTATCGCCTTTTTTCGAAGAACATTCTTCTCCAGATTTTTCTTCACATTCACAACAAATATTAAAGGCTTGTTCAATTGGTAGGCGTATTTCAGCTCGGTAAATGTAGACTCTTGAATACTATCATCGCTGAGTAAAAAGAGAACCACATCTGATTGTTCAAGAATGCTGCGTGCTATCTCTGTATCTTCCTTGCCGTTATAAGCACCAAACCCTGGTGTATCTATAATGCGAAGATGATTCCAGTAATACTGACGCACGTCTCGGGTCGTTCTTTGCGCCCCCATCCCTATAGTTGATCCATCTCCTCCAGTAATGGCTTCACGTATAGTGCTTTTACCCGCCATAGTGCGGCCAAACAACATAACACTAAAGCTTTTTAGTGACTCTTTATGCTGTTCTAGAGCCTTTATTTGCTTAGCCCTGAGCAACTCATAACCGGCACCCAAGCTGCTTTGAATATCAGTCAATCCCTTCGCTGCAACCTGAGCCTTGGAGGTAACTTGTTCTGCCTTCAATACAATATCGTTGAATTCATTGTTTAGGTTTTTAACAACTTGATCGCAACGCTTACAAAATTTTACTGCTGCTTTGAATTCATCCTGAGCAACCTTTTCGCAATCCTTCAATGCTTTGCGATAAGCATCCAGCTTCATCATATATCTATTCTCACAATCAATAATTAACTCAATTTCTACACTTATTCCCTTTCCGTGTAAATCACATTGACAGTTTCGTGATTACTCATAAGTGACAAAAAATGAACTTTTACGCCCTATCTGATAGAAGATTAATTCAATCCTTTTTGTATGCTTAACTAATGAGATGGAATCCCCCATTTCATTCGACAATTTTTCCTAACTTGTTTTGGGGCAGAAGCAAGTTGAAATACCAGTTATGTCTTTATTTCATTAAGTTATAAGTAAAAAATCCACCTTCTGAAGAAGGTGGCTTTGCATTAGCCCCCTAGAAGGGGGCGTTGTTTACTGCAGTGTTAACTGCGCCTGTTCTTGTACCTCTTCCTTTTCTTGGTGTCTGACATACCGCCTTATTATTTCTTCATTTATTCCTACAGTATCTACGAAATACCCTCTCTGCCAAAAGTGGTTCCCCCATAACTTATTTTTTCTTAAGTATGGATATTTGCTAAATAGCTTTAACGCTATTTTTCCCTTTAAAGCACCCATTAGCTTCGAGACTGATAACTTCGGCGGTATCTTTACCACCAAATGAACATGATCAACCTGCACATTTTACTCTACGACTTTGCATCCCAGCTGCTCACAATAAACTTATATGCACCTGTAAACATCTCTGCCTACTTTGTTCTTCAATATCCTGAACCTGTACTTTGGTGTCCAGACTATATGATATTGACATCGCCAATACACATGCGATGCTTTCTCGTATCTACTCATGTTTTTTCCTTATATGACTTCGCTAAAA